>NZ_JAIWZC010000002.1:0-300000 GCF_020297485.1 Enterocloster clostridioformis | reverse complement strand
ACGTCTGTTTTATTTCATGCAGCAAGCCGATCGGATAGATAAAAGCGCAGGAATCGACCTCAAGGGCCACCCTCTAAGGCGTACTCTTTTGGAAAAGCTCGATACAAGCAAATTTTTCTATACAATCGACCATGAAACATCTCTTAATTTAGTCGGGAAGAAATGTAACTTCGATCCGTGGTTAATGTGGCTTATGGACTTATTTGTCAATGCTCCGGGCGAGAAGTTCGGATTCCCTCCGGGAAAGGGCGTTAAAGACGTTACTCCTGAAGAGATGCTTGAAGACGTCGGTCTCGCCGTCGGTAATCTCTTGAATCAAATGCTTGCAAATGTAAATCAGAATGAGGTCGACCAATATGCGAAGCGTGTGCTCAGGATTCATTACTATGTCCGTTATATGGACGATATAGTGATATTGTCAGATGACAAAGCGCAGCTTCACGAATGGAGGGAGCAGATCAGCGAGTTCATGCACGAGAAACTCAAGCTCGAACTCAATCCGAAGAAATGCTTTATCCGTCCTATCACTCATGGGGTCGACTTTTGTCAATATCGTATATACCCCGATCACATCAAGCTCAAGAAGGCGACGGCGCTCCGCATGAAGCGCAACCTCAAGAGGATTCAAAACCTTTATGCAGCCGGAGAAATAAGCCTCGAGCGGGCTCAAAAGACCGTCAGCTCTTATATGGGCCTCCTCTCCCATTGTGACAGCTACCAGCTCAAAAGGGCCATATTCGGCGAATATAGCGCGACGGAGTGGTTCGATGGATGGTTCTATCTTCAGCGGGACAGCGACCTCATAGCAGCGAGGGCCGAGGAAAAAAAGAACGGGCGCAGCGAGTAAAATCGCGGCGTCCGTTTTGTCATTTATCTTGCACACGTTTGTCAAAAATTTTGCGCAGCTACAGCGGCACATGGCATTTCATATGCCAAAGGATATGCCAGAGTGTGCAGAAGCTGGAATCTCCACATTTGTATCAGTAAAGAGAGACTAGCTAAGTTTGGTCTTGTATCCATGGAAGACTACTACGCCGAAAAGGCTGTTACATGTTAAGTTGATTGAACCGCCGTATACCGAACGGTACGTACGGTGGTGTGAGAGGTCGGAAGGCGAAATAATCGCCTTCCTCCTACTCGATTTGAAGTAAAAATCTAACACTGTGTGAAAATAAACAAAAATAATGCTGTATGGCGAAAATATTTTATATAAATGGATAAAAATTATTTGACATGGCCGGTCGATAGTGTTATAATCACGATTAGTAAGATTACTAATAATATCAGTAATGTGATTAACGGAGGAGACAGCTATGACAAAAAAAGAGAGAGTGACAGCAGCCATCCGGGGAGAAGAGGTTGACAAGATACCCAGCGGTTTTTCCCTGCATTTTCCTAAGGAATCAGCTTTTGGAGACGCAGCCGTAAAAGCTCATCTGAAATTTTTTGAGGAATCAGATACGGACATTCTTAAAATCATGAATGAGAACCTGGTTCCCTATATGGGAGAGATTAACCATGGATCCGATTACAGCATGGTAAAAGAGATGACCATGGAGGACGGCTTCATGCAGGACCAGGTGGAGCTGGTTAAGAAGATTCTGGCCGGATGCGGCAGGGACGCATTTATCCTGGGTACCCTTCACGGCATTACGGCGTCAGCCATCCATCCCCTGGAGAAGATGGACCCCAACTATACATACGATCAGGTAAGGGAGAAGCTCTGCCGCCTTTTACATGAGGATGAGGATACGGTACTGGCAGGGATGAAGCGTATTGCGGACGTGATGTGTGAACTGGCCGGGACATACATTGAACTGGGCGTGGACGGCGTGTATTATGCGGCCCTGGGCGGCGAAACACGGTTCTTCACGGATGAGGAATTTGATAAATGGATTAAGCCCTTTGACCTGCAGATTATGAAGGCCATCAAGGACGCGGGAGGCTACTGCTTCCTCCACATCTGCAAGGATCAGCTGAACATGGACCGCTATAAGGATTACGGCCCCTACGCGGACGTGGTGAACTGGGGCGTATACGAAGCGCCGTTCAGTTTAGAGGACGGACGGAAGATGTTTGCGGGAAAAACCATCATGGGCGGCCTGCCGAACCGTCACGGCGTACTGGTGGACGGACCGGCAGAGGCAGTGAAGGAAGAGACAAGGAAGGTGATTGAGGACTTCGGAAGAACCCATTTCATTTTGGGAGCTGACTGCACCCTTGCCACAGAACAGGATATGGACCTTTTAAAGGCAGCCGTAGAGGCAGCCAGGGAATAATGTAACAGCGAATATCAAAAGGAGGAACAGAGAATGATGAACAGAAAGTTAGCAATGGCACTTGCGGTATCCATGGTGGTGGGCTCTCTTGCGGCCTGCGGCGGCAAGACCGACCAGGCAGGCACCACCGCGGCATCCAAGGCAGAGAACGCCCAGGGCGGCCAGAGCGGGACGGCTGAGGGCGCTGAGGCAGCGGACGGTGAAAAGACCGTATATCCCGCGGGAACCCTGGTGGTGTATGCCATGGGAAACCCGCAGTACAGGCAGCAGTGGTTTGAGACATGGCTGGAGGACCACAAGGATATTGCGCCGGACGTGAAGATTGAGTTTGTCCAGACAGAGGGAACCGCGGACATCCGCGAGAAGATTACCATGACAGCATTGTCGGGAGCCACCGAGGACCTTCCCGACGCAGCTATGCTGGACCCTGTAACCATCATGGATTTGGCAGGTGCAGGCCTCTTAAAGGATGAGACGGAATATCTGACTCCTCTACTGGATAAGATGGTAGACGGAGCCGCCACAGACGCCACCATCGGCGGACGCATTTACGCGCTGCCGGATTCCGTAAGGCCCCAGGTGCTGTTTTACAACCAGGAGATTTTTGACAAGTACGGCGTGGACGCGGAGCAGATGAAGACCATGGAAGGCTACATAGAGGCAGGACGCCAGCTAAAGGAAAAGAGTAACGGGGAAGTTTACCTTTCCTACATTGATCCAACCAGCAAGACCTGGAGATACTGGGGCCGCAGAGGACTTATGCCGTCGGCAGGCGCTAAAATCTGGGATGAGAGCGGCGAAGTTGTAATCGGAAGCGACGAAGGGACGCAGAAGGCATTGGGCGCCCTGGACACCATGAATTCCGAGGGATTGCTGTTAAAGACAACCATCATGGAACCGGCTCTCTACGACGCCATCAACAAACAGCAGGTAGCCACGTTCTGCATCGGCGCTTTCTGGGATGAGTTCATGAGAAAGAACTGCGAAGCCACCAAGGGACAGTGGAGAGTCATGTCCGCTCCTGAGTTTGAAGGCGTTGGCAAGGCAGGCGCTCCTGTATCCCAGTACATGGCCATCATCGAGAAGGGCGACAATCCTTACTCAGAGCTGTTCCGCCAGATGTGGTATGATTTCACCTTTGACACACAGGCAAAGGAAGTATGGGTGAATTCCATGGAAGAACAGAACGCGCCATATTCCAACCCTGTATCCAGGGAAATGCTGGAAGACCCGTTCTGGAAAGAGCCATCTGACTTCTACGGCGGCCAGTCCTTCCGCGAGATGGAGGGCAAGTGCCTGGAGAACGGCGCGGCAAACCTGGTGGTGACACCTCAGGATGCGGAGGCAGATGAAATCATTTCTGCCGAGCTGGAGAAGTACGTGGCAGGCAACCAGTCCATGAGCGACGCCATCGCCAACATGGATAAGAACTTAAAAGCTAAGATCGGCAAGGCTGAAATCAGCCAGTAATGCATGAAAAGGCTCCCGCCCCGAGGAGGGAGCCTTTTATAAAACTTAAGGAGGAGGCAGCGAATGTTAAAAGCACTGAAAAAATACAGGGCTCCCTATTTGTTTATCATGCCCTTTTTTATCCTGTTTCTTGTATTTCAGCTGGTGCCCACCATATGGACGTTCTACATCAGCCTGACAAACTGGAAGGGAATCGGGACTCCGGATTTCTGCGGGTTTGACAACTACAGGAAAATGCTGATTGACGATATGTTCTGGGAATCCCTGGGCAACACAGTGGTCTACTGGCTCACCGGACTGGTATTCATTATCTGCTGTGCCCTGCTCATCGCGTCCCTATTAAACAGCAGATACTTAAAGAGTAATTCCGCCAGGGCATTTTTCAAAACGGCTACCTTCCTTCCGAATATATGTGCAGCCATTGCCATGGGTCTTATTTTCCGAATGCTGTTTGATGAAAACGTGGGCCTGGTCAATGAGCTGGTGACAATGCTCGGGGGCAGCAGGCTCCCCTGGCTTACCAGCACCACATTTTCAAAGATACCGGTCATTATCCTGAATGTCTGGAGATATACCCCATGGTTTACCATGATTCTCTTATCAGGACTGCTTAACATATCCAAGGATTACTATGAGGCAGCCACGGTGGACGGGGCCAACGGGTGGCAGCAGTTCTGGTTTATAACCCTGCCGTCCTTAAAGAACATCCTGTTTTTCTGTTCCGTCACACTGACAGTGGATATGTGGAAGCTGTTCAATGAATCCTATATTCTTCCGGGGCCGGGAACCTCCAACTCATCCCTGTTCCAGTACATGTACGAGTCAGGCTTTAATGTATTCAACATGGGTTATGCATCGGCAATCGGCGTTATCCTGATTCTTATTCTGATTGTCATATCCATCATCCAGTTTGTGGTAAGACACAAGCAGGGCGAAATATAGAAGGAGGGAATGAAATGAACAGAAAGAAAAATACGTCTGCTGTCCTGGTTTACGGCGTACTTGTATTTATCACCATTATCTGCCTGTTTCCCATTGTGTGGATGTGCCTGATTTCCATAAAGAGCGCCAGTGAGAGCATTACGGGATTCAATTCCCTGATGGTTTCAAATCCCACCATGGCAAACTTTAAGCGCCTGTTTGAAATGATTCCTGTTGGACAGAATGCCTTTAACAGCGTGTTCACCACCATCATGGGAACCATTACCTCCCTGTTTTTCTGTGCCCTGGCAGGCTTTGCCTTTGCAAAGTACAGGTTTCCGGGCAGGAAATTCCTTTTTTACTTTGTCATTGCCACCATGCTGGTGCCGCCGGAGGTGGGAAGCGTGCCTTTGTTCATCATCATGAAGAAGGTGGGACTGATTAACAGCCTCTGGTCTTTGGTAATCCCCAGGATTGCCACTGCGGTGGGTATCTTTTACATGAACCAGTACATAACAGATGTGCCGGATGAACTGGTGGAGGCGGCCAGGATTGACGGATGTTCTGACTTCGGCATCTTCACCAGAATCATTCTCCCGGTTATCAAGCCGGCCATGGCCTCATGGGGAGCCATCACCCTGATTGCCAGATGGAACGATTTCTTCTGGCCTCTGCTGTACTTAAGGAAGCAGGCAAAGTACACGCTGATGGTGACGATTTCACTGCTGCCGGTCAGCGAGGGGTTATCCACCCCGTGGCCCGTTATACTGGCGGGCACCACCCTGGTTATCATACCTATCATCATCCTGTACCTGATTCTGGAGAAGTTCCAGAAGGCGGGTATGATGGAGGGCGCTGTTAAGGGATGACCTGGTGCGTATAAAAGCACATTGACAATCCAATGTTTTTTGCCTATGATTATGGCATAAGCAAAGACAGGAAAAGCAACAGCATTTTCAGGAATATTGCATAGGCAGTAAGCCTGGACGGACAGCGGTTCGCTGCCCGGAGCCGGCATGGGTTCCAGGAGGGAAGAGATATGACCCGGAAGGATTTGTGGAAATATTGCGGGGTGGAGCAGTGCAGGGAGATGATGGGGCAGGATAGTTGTCTTTAGACGCTGTCAGGTTAAGAAATTATTTTGTCAAATCCTTTTTTTCCTTTTTCTTTACTGTCCCTGATACATTCGTCCAGCAAAAGGGTTGAGTAGCCATGTCCCTTAAATTGTCCGGATACCCACAGACAGTGAGGATCGGATTCATACTTAAGCAGTATGATTCCGATCACCTTTATTTTTATTACCGTGAAAGGGTCTTACACCCCTTGTATAACCGGCTGTATCTGCCTGCCCTCCAGGGCCTCCTTCAGGGTGTTCTCTATGAGCCCGGTACGGGCAATCATGGAGGTGGGCTTTTTCACCGGGTCGTCCTGGCCAAAGGGGACAAAGTAGATGTTCTTCATGTTGAACAGCAGGCCGATGTTCTTAAGGTTGATGCCCAGGGCATCGTTGGTGGATACGGAAATCACCAGGGGCCTGCCGTTTCGCAGATGTGCTTTCGCGGCCATGAGGACCGGGGTGTCCGTTATTCCGTTGGCCAGTTTTGCCAGGGTGTTGCCGGTGCAGGGGGCGATGAGTAGGACATCCAGGTACCCCTTTGGACCAATGGGTTCGGCCTCCTCGATTTTTAGTATGGGCTTCATTTCCGTGATGGATGTTATCCGGTCCATAAACTCGCCGGTATCCCCAAAACGGGAGTCCGTGGACTGGACGCTCCCTGAGAATATGGGGTGCAGGACGGCTCCTGTCTCCTTCAGATGTCTGATTTCCTGTTCTATCTTTGCAAAGGTGCAAAAAGACCCGGTGACGGCCAGGCCTACATGTTTTCCTTTTAATTCCATATTGTTCTCCTTATTTCTTACTGAGTCTGTGAATCCCGGATATGCTCCATGACGGCCTCATAAAGAATGATGGCAGAGGAATGGGGGGAGTAACGGCCGGGAAGTCCGGGGCATAATCTGGCCCGTATATTCCGGCGTTTAAGGGCCTGGAAGTCCACCCCTCCCGGAGCGGAGGCAATGTCGATGACAGCCGCATTTTCCTGAAGCTGTTTTACCAGGGCACCATCCAGTACCAGGGACGGTATGGTGTTGAATATAAAGTCAAACTCTCCTATGACGGATTCCAGTTCCTTTAACAGGCAGGTATCGTATCCCAGACAATGGGCCTGGACCAGCCGGGAGGCATCGCGGCCTGCCACGGTTACGCCGGCACCCATGCCCTTCAGCCGATCGGCCAGAATGGAGGCGCATCTGCCGTATCCGGTTACCAGGCAGCGGCTTCTGTAAAGGTTCACCGGACTTAAGGCTATGGCCTCTGCCACGGCGCCCTCTGCGGTTGCCACGGCATTCCTCCATGCCACCTCCTCCATCCGCATGAAATCATGGCAGGGAATGGAAAGGGAATCACAGCGCTCCCTGACAGAGGAAGGGATATTACCTCCAAAAAGTATATGGGTGTTTTTCAGGCAGTCTGCGAGGGCTTGTATTTCCAGGCCGGGCAGGCTGTTTTCTGAGAAGATGGTTTTACCGTCCTTTGTAAAAGGAACGGGGCAGAGGATGATATGGGAATCTTCCATGGCTTCTCTGAGAGAGAAGGGGGAAGAGGGTCTGTCATAGTAAAAGAGGGTCCTGGCTCCGGACTGACTTAGAAGCCGGTTCAGGCAAATATGCCTGGAATCTCCGCCCAGTATGAGGAATTGATGCATGGATACGCTCCTTATGAGATTGGTTTCATATTGTCACTATATGACAGAAGGAAATAATTGGTACCATAAAGATGAGTTTGTCATATTTTCATAGTATAATGATTGAATCGGGGGACTTATGTTTATGAGACACAGTATTTTTGAGGGCAGCGCTACGGCAGTGGTGACGCCCATGAACGGATATGGAAATCTTGATTTTGACGCCTTTGGAAGGCTTTTGGAATGGATGATAAGGGAAGGGACGGACGCTGTGGTGGTGAACGGTACCACCGGGGAGTCGGCCACTTTGGACGACAAGGAAAAAATGGCTGTCATCCGCTATGCCGTAAGGCAGGTGGACGGCAGGATTCCTGTTATCGCGGGTACGGGGAGCAACTGTACGGAGCATGCGGTGGAGCTGTCCAGAAAGGCCCAGGAGCTGGGGGCAGATGCCCTGCTGCAGGTGACGCCTTATTACAATAAGGCATCCCAGGATGGGCTGGTGCGCCATTTTACCCAGGTGGCGGACCATGTAAGCATACCCATCCTTTTATACAATGTGCCAAGCCGTACCGGGGTGACCATCCAGCCGGAAACCTACAAGATTCTGTCGGAGCATCCCAATATACGGGGGACAAAGGAGGCCAGCGGCAGCCTGTCCCTGATTGCCAAAACAGCGGCTTTGTGCGGGGAGGGATTTGATATCTATTCCGGCAATGATGACCAGACCGTCCCCATCATGTCCCTGGGCGGCAAGGGGGTGGTGTCGGTGCTGGCAAATATCATGCCCAGGGAGACACATCAGATGTGCCGTCTGTACCTGGACGGAGATGTGAAGGAGAGCAGGCGGATGCAGCTTAAGCTTCTGGAAATCATGGAAGCCCTGTTCTGGGATGTAAACCCCATACCGGTGAAAGCAGCTCTTTGCATGATGGGAGTCTGCGGGGATGATCTGCGCCTTCCGCTGACGCCCATGGAGCCGGAGCAGAGGGAGAGACTGGCAGAGGTCATGAAACGGCAGGGAATCAGTCTGAAAAAAGAATTGCATAATCAGACAAATCTGCTATAATAAAGGGAGTGAAAGAATAGCAGTTTGGAGCTTTATGCACAGAGAATCAAAAGCCGGCAGCAACCATTGCTTCAGGGTGTTTCTGAAAATGTCAGATGCCTTTTAATAATGGTTTGCCCGGCTTTTATCTTTGAGGACGTTATTCTTTGAAAAATATAACCAATCAGAAAAAGGGGGGCATATCATTGGACCAGAATCAGCTTCACTATGGGATATCACTGAAATTATATTTTGAAAATAAGGCATTCGGACCCGGCATGTCAACACTGCTGAGGGGAGTGGAATCCACCGGTTCCCTTCAGGGGGCGGCTCAGACCATGAACATGGCTTACAGCAAAGCGTGGAAGATGTTAAAGGAGTCGGAAAAGGCATGGGGGTTCATGCTGACGGAGCGGGAGACTGGAGGAAGGGACGGTGGCGGTTCAACCCTTACGCCTCAGGCTGTCCGGCTGTTGGAGGCATATGACGCCTTCATGGCAGAGACAAGGCAGGAACTGGACCGGTTATTTGAAAAACATTTTTCCCGGGAATGGGTGGAAGAGCTGAAGCAATCTGCTGAGCTGGCAAAAGAATAATATAAGATGGAAGGAAATGGATGTAAAATGACGGAACGTACAAAACAACTGGTAATTGTAAGAGGCGGCGGTGATATTGCTACCGGTACCATCCATAAGCTTTGCCGCTGCGGATACCCGGTGCTGGTGCTGGAGTCGGGGTATCCCTCGGCAATCCGCAGATGTGTGGCCTTTTCCGAAGCAGTATATGACGGTACGTCCGAGGTGGAGGGAATCACCTGCATCAAGGCTTCCGGTTACGATGAAGCCTGCACCATCATGGAACAGGGAGCAGTGCCCGTCATGATTGACGAGAACTGCGGGGTGCTGGAAAAAGTGCGGCCCTGGGCGCTGGTGGATGCCATCCTGGCAAAGAAAAACCTGGGTACCACAAGAGATATGGCGGATAAGACCATTGGACTGGGGCCGGGCTTCACAGCCGGACAGGATGTGGACCTTGTGATAGAGACCATGAGAGGCCACAATCTGGGGCGCATCATTGGAAACGGAAGCGCAGCCCCCAATACCGGAGTTCCCGGAGTTATCGGCGGCTATGGGGCTGAGAGGGTCATTCATTCCCCGGCCAAGGGGATTTTCTTTGGCAAGGCCCTGATTGGGGATATGGTGGAACAGGGCCAGGCCATTGGCGTCATTGTGACCGGACAGGGCGAGGTCACGGTGGAAGCTTCCCTTACAGGGCTATTGAGGGGAATCATAAAAGACGGGTATCCGGTAGTGGAGGGATTTAAGATTGCTGATATAGACCCCAGAAAAAGTGAATATGAAAACTGCTTCACCATATCGGACAAGGCCAGATGCATCGCGGGCTCCGTGGTGGAGGGCCTACAGATGCTGGAGGTGAAGCAGGGGTATTGATTGGAAAGCCTATACGGCACAGACCGCGCATTTTTCTTCCAGGATTTCTGTGAGGGCTGTGCCGCTGCTGGTATGGCAGCGGACAATCTCCGTGCCGCTTCCCACCTCGTCCAGGGCGCAGCGTATCATTTTGTGGGACACTGTGTTGGTAAACAGGACCAGCAGGTCAGGACTGCCAATCTGTTTATCCAGGCTTGCGCTCATTTGGGTAAATACTTTTGCCTTACACTTGTAATTCCTGCAAATCTTTTTATATTGGCTTACCATGCGGTCATGGCCTCCGATAATGACAACGCTCATGTAAAATCCTCCTTTTGTGGTGTCTATTTGGTTAGTTGCAACTAACTGTGTAATGACATAATACAATAATTTTGTAAAATTGTCCAGCCCTTTACATGAGAAAGTTTATCATATTTCCGGGGCCGATTTTGTGTTGTTTTGGCATCAGGGCTCTTCACAGGAATTTTTGCCGGCTGCCGGCATTTTACAAATGGGGAAAGGTGTGATATACTATACAGATACCCCGTTAACACTTGAACAGTATCTGTTCGGAAAGGTGGGAATTTGTTTAAAAAAGGAGAATACATTCTCTATGGAACCGTAGGCGTATGCCAGGTGGAAGGCATATTGAAACCTGACTTCTCTAATAATGACAAGGTATATTACAGCCTTGTGCCAAAGTTTGACCAGGATACAACCATCTATATACCGGTAGACAGCCCAAAGGTAAAGATGAGGGAAATCATGACCAGACAGGAAGCAGAGCAGTTTATACTGGCCCTGCCGTCTGTTGCGTGCAAGCGGTATGCAAACGACAAGGAAAGACCCCAGGTATACAGGCAGGTTCTCGAGTCCGGCGATTGTGTTGAACTGGCATCCATGATTAAGGAGATATCAGAGATGGAGCAGCACCGCAGAGGAAAGGGAAAGCCCCTGTCCATCCGCGAGCGGGATGGCGTCAAGAGCGCCCGGAAGCTGCTGTTTGGTGAGCTGGCCACTGCCCTGGATATCTGTCCGGAGGAGATTCCGGATTATATTACCAGCCAGATTGGGGAATCGTGATATATCTGTGAAACATTTAACTATTTTAATTTAGTCTGAACTGTGGTAAAATCTTGAGTTGAAAGAATCAGATTCTTAACTTGGGAAAGGCGGCAGGAGAGATGGAAAAGAGTATGGGTACCCGTGGACAGATGTCGGAGGCTGTGTCAACGGGTATTTTTTTGACTTTGTCCGGAGGCTTTCAGGATGCTTATACGTATTACTGCAGGGGAAATGTGTTTGCCAACGCACAGACAGGCAATATCGTGCTCATGGGGAGCCATTTGGCTGCCAGGGAGTGGAACGTGGCCCTGCGGTATCTGGCTCCTGTCCTGGCCTTTGCAGGCGGAGTGTACATGGCGGAGCATGTGAAACGGCTTCACCGGCAGGACAGGAGATTTCATTGGAGGCAGCTGATTGTGGCCATTGAAATCATCCTTCTTTTTGTGGTGGGATTTCTGCCCCAGGATATGAATATGGCGGCCAATATCATTGTTTCATTCGTATGCGCCCTTCAGGTCAATGCCTTCAGGAAAATCAAGGGAAGCCCCTACGCCACCACCATGTGCATCGGAAATCTGCGCAGCGCCACAGAAAACCTGTACTGGTACCGCCACACGGGCCAAAAGGACCATCGCGATAAATGTATCCGCTATTACGGAGTTATCGGCATATTTGCGGTGGGAGCCGTCATGGGCAGTGTGCTTACGGCCCATCTCAGGGAGCGCACCATATGGGTCAGCTGCGGGCTGCTGCTGGTCAGCTTCCTGATCATGTTTGTAAAAGAAGATATAGAAGGCGGGCATGTGTAAAAGCTGCCTCCCAAAGAAATGTAGATATATGGAAAAAACGGCTGAAGGTACCGGCTGTGATTCGGCGGCTTTCCCATTGACAAGCGCGTTCTTATGAAGGAAAACCCGGAGCGTTCCATGATATTCTGCGGCATGATTCACGGTGAGATGGAGCAGAAGGAACGGCTTAAAAATGTGGACGCATTCAGGCGGGTAGGGTTCCGGTACCTGATTGCCGCGGATGTGGCTGCCAGGGGAATTGATTTTGAGGACGTCAGCCTGGTGGTGAACTACAATTTCCCCATGGGAAGGGAGGCTTATGTGCACCGGATTGGTCGGACCGGGAGAAATGGCAAAAATCATAACAGTGAAAGAGGCGGCAGAGCTGGTACAGGACGGCGCGGTTATCGGTTCGGCGGTCCAGGGAATGACAGGCTGGCCGGAGGAAATAGGGCTTGCCATTGAGAACAGATTTATGGAAACAGGACACCCGTCGGGCATCACCCATATCCACGGGGCGGGTCAGGGGGATTTCGGCCGTATGTCTGAGGACGGCAAAACCTGCCGGGGAGAGTGTGCGCTGGCCCACGACGGACTGCTTTCATGCAGCATACACGGCCATGCGGGATGTTCCTTTAAGGTGACAAAGCAAATCGTGGACAACAAGATTCTGGCCTACAACATTCCACTGGGAGTGGTGGGGCAGATTTGGAGGGAGATGGGGCGCGGATTCCCGGGCCTTCTGACAAAGGTGGGACTGGGCACGTTCATGGACCCCAGATACGACGGGGCCATGGTCAACGAAAAGACAAAGAAGGAAGGGAAAGGGCCATTGAAAATCTTAAGACAGCGGGGGCCTCTCCGGTTATCATTGTGGCCGGATATAAAGCGGACCAGCTGATGGATTATCTGCGGCCCCTGGATATCATGTTTGTCCGCAATGAAAATTATGCCTCCGGCCAGATGTTTGATTCGGTCAAACTGGGGATATCCAGGGCTGCCGAGCTGTGCGGCCGAATCCTCATCACGCCTGCGGACGTCCCGCTGATTGAGCAGGCCGCCTTTAAACAGGTGATGGAATGCCCGGGCGCCCTGGTGCGCCCGGTCTGCGGCGGCCGTCCGGGCCATCCGGTCCGGGCGGATTCACGGCTGGTGCCGGATATCTGCGCCTACAGGGGCGGGGGAGGGCTCAAGGGAGCCATGGAGCGCCTGGGGGTGCCGATTACGGAACTGGAGGTGGAGGATCCGGGAATTTATCTGGATGCGGATACGCCTCAGGATTATATGAGTCTCAGATACTGGAATGATTACAGTCAGATACAGAAACAAAGCCCTAAAATGATACATTTCCGTATTTCAATAGGAATGACCTCATAGGGGTGTGGAAATGGTCAGGTGTGCCGCAGAGATGGAACGCCCGGCCATTTTCGCCTTAAAAGACTATGAAAACCCATATAAATTCCAGTTTTGCAGTGTATCTATCTTTACAAAATCGAACGCTGGTGCTATTCTATATGTAATGCGTTATTTGAAAAAATAAATAACGGGCGGAGGTTAAATAGAATGAAACTGATTCAGACAGTGGATGCGGAGGGCACCGTACTGTGCCATGATATCACACAGATTATTAAGGGCGTGACAAAGGATGCGGTATTCCGTAAGGGCCATGTGGTCACCAGGGAAGACATACCGGTCCTCTTAAGTGTGGGAAAGGACCAGCTCTATGTATGGGAGAAGGAGGATGGAATGCTTCATGAGAATGATGCGGCGGAGATTCTCTGTGACATGTGCAAAGGGCAGAATATGGAGCGTTCCCAGGCAAAGGAAGGAAAGATTGAGCTGACGGCAGCATGTGACGGCCTTCTGAAGGTGGATAACCGGGGGCTTAAGGCGGTAAACGGATTCGGACAGATGATGATAGCCACCCGTCACGGCAATTTTGCAGTGAAGAAGGGGGATAAGCTGGCAGGGACCAGAATCATCCCTCTTGTGATTGAGGAAGAAAAGATGGAGGCGGCAAAAAGGGCGGCCGCAGAGGCAACAGGGGGATGTCCCATCCTGGAGCTGAAACCATTTTTACATAAAAAGGCAGGTATCGTTACAACGGGCAACGAGGTGTTTTACGGCCGTATCCAGGATACCTTCACCCCTGTGATCCGGGGAAAGCTTTCGGAGTTTGACACAGAGGTCATTGACCATGTGACGTGGAACGATGACGATACCAAGGTGACGGCCAGCATCCTGGACATGATACAAAAGGGCGCGGACGTGGTTGTCTGTACGGGCGGCATGAGCGTGGACCCGGACGACAAGACGCCGCTTGCCATCCGGAACACAGGAGCGGACATCGTATCATACGGAGCGCCGGTGCTTCCGGGAGCCATGTTCCTGCTGGCCTATTACCAGGTCAGGGATGGGGAAAATCCCCGTACGGTTGCCATCATGGGACTTCCGGGGTGCGTCATGTATGCCAAGCGTACCATATTTGATCTGGTCCTGCCGAGAATCATGGCGGATGACCAGGTGACGGCGGATGATCTGGCCGCGTTGGGCCAGGGCGGGCTTTGCCTTAACTGTCCGGAATGCACCTTCCCCAACTGCGGGTTCGGCAAGGGGATGTAACAAACCGTTTGAAAGGAAACAGACATGGAATTTACACATTTTGACGACCAGGGCAACGCCCTGATGGTGGATGTAGGGGATAAGGCTGAGACAAAGCGGGAGGCAGTGGCCAGAGGAAGCATCTTTATGAGCCCTCAGTGCCTGGAAAAGGTGGCGCAGGGGACCATGGCAAAGGGAGATGTGCTGGGGGTTGCCAGAGTGGCAGGCATCATGGGGGCCAAAAGAACCTCGGAGCTGATTCCTCTGTGCCATATACTGAATCTCACCAAGCTTACCGTGGATTTCACCATAAAGAAGGAGAGCAATGAGATTGAGGCGGTCTGCACGGCCAGGACCACGGGAAAGACCGGCGTGGAGATGGAGGCGCTGACAGGAGTGTCCGTGGCGCTGCTGACAGTCTACGATATGTGCAAGGCCGTGGATAAGTCCATGGAAATCGGAGACATTTACCTGGAACATAAAAGCGGAGGCAAGAGCGGGGAATTCCATAACCCCAGATGTGCCCGGAACAGGGGATGAGCAATATGAAGGATGCATTGGGTAGAACCATTGACTATATGAGGATATCCATTACGGACAGGTGCAACCTGCGCTGTAAGTACTGCATGCCCTATGGGGTGGAGTGCGTTCCCAGATGGGATATCCTGTCTCTGGAGGAGATCCGGGCCGTGGGAATCTGCGCTGCCAGCCTTGGCATACGCCATATCAAGGTGACAGGGGGCGAACCCCTGGTGCGCAGGGACTGCTGCCAGCTGGTAAAGCAGCTTAAGAGCACACCGGGCATTGAGAAGGTAACCATAACCACCAACGGCGTACTGCTGGAGCGGTATCTGGACGATTTGACGGAGGCCGGGATAGACGGCATCAACATTAGTCTTGACACCCTGGACAGGGATCTGTATCAGAGGATAACGGGAACCGACGCACTGGGTACTGTGACGGAAGCCGTCAGGCGGGCCTGCGCCATGCCGTTATCTGTTAAAATCAATGCAGTGTCCATTGATTTCAGCCAGATGGATGAAGAACACCGGGAAGCCGGACAGGATGGCTGGCGGCAGATGGCGGAGCTGGCAAGGGAATATCCGGTGGATGTGCGGTTTATTGAGATGATGCCCATTGGTTACGGCAGGAATTTTAAGACCATCAACCACCAGGAGCTGCTGGAGGAGATGATGAAGGCATACCCCTGTATGGAGGAGGATGACCGGGTTCATGGCTTCGGACCGGCTGTCTACTACAGGATACCGGGATTTAAGGGCAGTATCGGACTGATCAGCGCTATCCACGGAAAATTCTGCGGCGACTGCAATCGGGTGCGCCTTACCTCCCAGGGCTATCTGAAGCCCTGTCTGTGCTATGAGGACGGGGTGGATTTGAGGCGGATACTTAGAAAAGGACAGGAACGGCCTGAGGAGGAGGGGCATTACCGGTGGCCCTATGCCGGCTGTCCGTCTGACGGGGAGCTTCAGAGGGAACTGAGGAAGGCCATGGAACAGGCTGTTTTACGCAAACCCGCGGCCCACTGCTTCGAGCGTCCGGGTCAGGTAACAGAAGCACATAACATGATTGCTATTGGAGGATAAAGTATATGTCAGAGCAGACAAAACAGAGTGTCTGTCCCACCGGAGTGGTGAAGGCCATCTGTATCAGTGATAAACGGGGAATTGAGAAGAGGGCCATAGAAGAGGGGCATTTTCTGGTGGATTTCGGTATTGAGGGAGATGCCCACGCAGGCCGCTGGCACCGCCAGGTAAGCCTTCTCTCCTATGATAAGGTGAGGGCGTTCAACGAGCGCGGGGCCAATGTTATAGACGGGGCTTTTGGCGAGAACCTGGTGGTGGAGGGTATTGATTTCAGAAGCCTTCCCGTGGGTACAAGGCTGTATGCGGGCACCGTGCAGCTGGAGATGACCCAGATAGGAAAGGAATGCCACAGCCACTGCGCTATCTACAAGCGGATGGGTGAGTGCATCATGCCGAAGGAGGGAGTGTTTGCCAGAGTTGTCCGGGAGGGAATCATCCGTCCAGGGGATGTGATGCGGGTGGAGCCGCCGGCGGAGGAACGTCCCTTTACGGCTGCCGTCATCACTCTCAGCGACAAGGGCGCCAGGGGAGAGCGAAAGGACGAGAGCGGTCCCGCGGCAAAGGAGTTGCTGGAAGCGGCCGGATATGAGGTGGTGGAGCTTTTGCTTTTGCCGGATGAGCCGGTCCAGTTAAAGACACAGCTTATACGTCTGGCCGACAGCCGCCAGGTGGATCTGGTGCTGACCAGCGGAGGAACGGGATTTTCCCTCAGGGACCAGACTCCCGAGGCCACCATGGCAGTGGCTGAGCGCAATGCGCCTGGAATCGCCGAATTCATCCGCATGAAGTCCATGGAGGTGACGGACCGGGCCATGCTCAGCAGGGGCGTGTCCGTTATCCGGGGAAAGACCCTGATTGTGAACCTGCCGGGAAGCCCCAGGGCGGTTAAGGAGAGCCTTGGCTTCATCATGGGCAGTCTTGACCATGGACTTAAGATACTCAGGGGAAGCGCCTCGGAATGCGCCAGAAGCTAACGTGGGTCTGAACGCAAATTCAGACACACTCCAGAGATACAGATAACAGTGATATAGGAATACAGGCGCTTGCCCGGTATAAATGCTCATCCGTTGCAGATGGGCATTTATGTGGGGAACGATATGGTCGTTTGAGTATAACGAGTACCTGTGTTTGTATATAAATAATATTCTAAATCCAGGAGGATTAAATTATGAAAAAACAGATTTGCATGATGATGGCGGCAATGATGGCGGCAGCAGCCCTGACCGGCTGCTCAGGCGGGGCAAAGGAAACAACGGCGGCCCCCACCGCGGCAAAGACAGCGGCAGAGACAACCCAGGCACCTGCCGCCGGTGAAGAGACAGAAGCAGAGTCTTCGGCCGGGGAGACTATGGCAGCCCAGGCAGGCGAATCCGCGGAGATTCTGGTTGCGGCTGCCGCCAGCCTTAAGAATGCCTATGAGGATGAACTGATTCCCATGTTCCAGGAGCAGTATCCGGGCGTGATTGTCAAGGGTACGTATGACAGCTCAGGCAAGCTCCAGACGCAGATTGAGGAAGGACTGGAGGCGGATGTGTTCATGTCGGCCGCGACCAAGCAGATGACAGCCCTGGACGAGGAAGGCATGATTGAATCCGACACCGTCACCAACCTGCTGGAGAATAAGATTGTGCTCATCGTTCCCGCAGGCAGCAGCGCGGGTTTTGAGAAGTTTGAGGACATTGAGAAGGCAGAGAGCATTGCTCTCGGAGACCCAGCCAGCGTGCCTGCCGGACAGTACGCGCAGGAAGCTCTTACCAGCCTAGGCATCTGGGATAAGATTCAGGACAAGGTAAGCTTTGGAACCAACGTGACAGAAGTGCTTAACCAGGTGGCCGCGTCCAGCGCTGACGCGGGTATCGTATACGCCACCGACGCAGCCGGCATGGCGGATCAGGTGCAAGTGGTAGCTGAGGCTCCGGAGGGCAGCCTTGCGGGGAAGGTCATCTATCCTGTGGCGGTAGTGAAGAACACGGCTCACGCAGAAGAAGCAAAGAACTTTGTGGAATTCCTTAAGACGGACGAGGCCATTAAGGTATTTGAGGAGTACGGATTCACGAAAGGCGAGTAAGGAAAAAGGGAGGAACCATCCATGGACTGGTCACCGATACTGATATCTATGAAAACAGCCAGCTTGTCGATTTTCATTACGTTTTTTCTGGGAATCTTTGCGGCATGGGCTGTGGTGAGCATGAAAAATGAAACATGGAAGCTGATTTGGGACGGCGTGCTTACGCTGCCCCTTGTCCTTCCCCCTACGGTGGCCGGTTTTTTCCTTCTCTATATTTTCGGGGTAAAACGGCCGGTAGGACAGTTTTTTATTGAATATTTCAGCGTTAAGATTGCATTTTCATGGACAGCTGCGGTGATTGCGGCCGTGGTTATGTCCTTTCCTTTGATGTACCGCTCTGCCAGGGGCGCGTTTGAGCAGGTGGACCAGAACCTGGCGGCGGCAGCCAGGACCCTGGGTATGAGCGAGTGGAGCATCTTCTGGAAGGTGCTCATGACAGGAGGCATGCCGGGGGTTGTCAGCGGAGGCGTACTGGCCTTTGCAAGGGGACTGGGAGAGTTTGGGGCCACTGCCATGATTGCGGGAAATATAGCAGGCAAAACAAGGACCCTTCCCATGGCGGTCTATTCCGAGGTGGCCGCAGGCAATATGGATACGGCGTACCGGTATGTGGCAGTGATTGTGGTCATCGCATTCCTGTCCATTGTATTGATGAACTGGGCGGCATTAAGGCCCGTGAACCGGAAGGGATGAAAGGGGAACAGCCGTGAACTCAGAATACAATCTTCATTTGGAAGTTGATATAAGAAAGAAATTAAAGGGTTTCAGCCTGGACATCAGCTTTGAGGCGGGGCGGGGATGCCTGGGCATCCTGGGGCCGTCGGGCTGCGGCAAAAGCATGACACTGAAATCCATAGCCGGCATCATCCGCCCGGACGAGGGCAGGATTGCCCTGCGCTATGCCCAGGGGGAGGCGGCCGGGGGCCGTGTTCTCTATGACTCTGCCCTCAAGATCAATGAGAAGCCCCAGGTAAGGCGGGTGGGCTACCTGTTCCAGAACTATGCTCTGTTTCCGGGCATGACCGTGGAGCAGAACATCATGGTGGGATTAAAGGGGGGACGGGGAAATGTGGGGCTTAGAAGGCGCCGGCCCATGTCCCGGGAAGCCGGGGAACAAAAGGTGTCTGAGATGGTGGAACGGTTCCGGCTTCATGGTTTGGAAAAACGCTATCCGGGCCAACTGTCAGGGGGACAGCAGCAGAGGGTGGCCCTGGCCAGGAGTCTGGCCTATGAGCCGGAGGCGCTGCTGTTAGACGAGCCGTTTTCAGCCATGGATACATACCTGAGGGAAGGGCTGAGGCTGGAGCTGGCCGGCGCCCTTAAGGAGTATGACGGGGTGACCATTATGGTGACCCATGACAGGGATGAGGCATATCAGCTCTGCGATAATCTGCTGCTTATGGACAGAGGATGCGTGCTGGCAGCCGGAAGAACACGGGACATCTTCCAGAATCCGGTCACATGCCAGGCAGCCAGGCTTACGGGGTGTAAGAACATATCCAGGATTGAACGTCTGGGGGAACGCAGGATACGGGCCGTGGACTGGGATGGCCTGGAGCTGGCCACGGACCGTCCCGTGGGTGACGCCATCACATACGTGGGCATCAGGGCCCATGATTTTGAACCCCTGTCAGAGAGCGGCGCCAGGGCTTATATGGAGCGGGAAGACGCAAATCTTATAAAAGTATGCTCCCCATGTATTTCCGAAATGCCTTTTGAGTGGTATATTACTTTACAGAACGGTCTGTGGTGGAAGAAGGAGAAGGATATCCACACCCACGATACGGCGGGGGTGGTTCCACAGTGGCTCAGGGTGGCGCCGTCCGCCCTTTTGCTCCTGACAGGAGAACTTTAGAGGCATATATCAGGCCGTTATAATACTTATCAGAAAGGCGGAACAGACTTATGAGGACAGGGGCTGTCATTATCGCAGCAGGCCATAAGAGCACAATCAGCCGTTTTCAGCCCATGCTTCCCGTGGGGGACAGCACGGTCATACGCAGAATCATCATCACACTGAAACGGGCGGGAATCGAGCCGGTGGTTGTGGTCACGGGACAGAAGGCGGACGAGGTGGAAAAACATATTGCCGGACTGCGGGTCATCTGCCTGCGCAATCAGGATTATGAGCAGACTCAGATGTATTACAGCATCTGCATGGGGTTAAATTATATAGAGGATTTATGCGACAGGGTATTCATCCTGCCTGCCAAATTTCCCATGTTCCTTCAGGATACCATACAGCGGATGATGGGTTCCCGGGCAATGGCCGCCTGTCCTGTATATGACGGGAAACGGGGCCATCCGGTCCTGGTATCCAAGGCAGCCATCGGGCCTCTTTTGGCATATCACGGTGAAAGAGGACTGAGAGGGGCTCTGCGCCAGCCTGAAATCAATGCGCAGCTGGAAGAAATTCCGGTGGAGGATGAGGGGATTATCATGGCCGTGGAATCGGACGAGGACTGCGCCCTGGGCAGTCTGGGCAGGGAAAAGCTGGCCGTATATCCCCAGGTACAGCTGACACTGGAGCGCAATGAAGGATTTTTCGGCCCCCAGGCAGCCCAGTTCCTGTCTCTGATCGGCCATACAGGCTCCATGCAGACAGCCTGCAGGCAGATGCATATGTCCTATACCAAAGGATGGAAGATTTTAAAGGAGGCTGAGCGGCAGTTAGGCTACCCTCTTCTGATTACACAGTCAGGCGGGGCGGAGGGAGGTTTTTCGCAGCTCACGCCCAAGTCTAAGGATTTTCTGGACCGCTACCTGCGGATGGAAAAGGAACTGCGCATGGAGGGGGAACGGCTTTACAAAAAATATTTTTCCGGGGAGGAAGAGACGGAGTCATGAAAACATTATTTACAGAGTTAAGACAATTACTGGAACAGGGGGAGGAAGCTGTCCTGGTGACCATTATTGCCAGTTCCGGCTCCACTCCCAGGGGAACCGGCTCCAGGATGCTGGTAAGGAAGGACGGGTCCATAGAAGGAACCGTAGGCGGAGGCGCCGTGGAGTACCAGGCTATGCAGACAGCCCTTAAGGCCATGGAGGACAAGGCTTCCTTTGCCAAAGGATTCACTCTTACCAGAAACCAGGTGGCGGATATCGGAATGGTGTGCGGCGGAAATGTGGTGGTATATTTCCAGTACATCCGCCCCGGCGACCAGGCGCTGTCCGGTCTCTGCGGCCAGGTCCTGGATGCCCTGGCAAAGGATGAGGACAGCTGGCTTATACTGGATATCACCGACGAGACATGCTGGCAGATGGGTTTGTACAGCCGAAGCCTGGGCCTGGCCGGGATTAAGGGGCTGGGACAGCTGCCGGAGGAGGAGCTTTTCGGAAGCAATGCCCTCCAGAAGGAAGTGGATGGGCGTAAGTTTTATATCGAGCCCCTGGTACAGGCGGGGACTGTCTATATATTCGGAGGCGGTCATGTGGCCCGGGAGCTGGTTCCGGTGCTGGCCCATGTGGGATTTAGATGCGTGGTCATGGATGACAGGGAGGCATTTGCCAATCCCCGGGTGTTTCCCCAGGCAGAGAGGACCGTCATGGGGGATATGGAACATATCAGCGATTATGTGGATATCCGTCCCAGAGACTATGTGTGCGTCATGACCAGAGGGCACCAGTTTGATTATTACGTGCAGAAGCAGGCCATGGCTCTGCATCCTTATTACATCGGCATCATGGGAAGCAGGAACAAGATACGGGTGGTGACGGATAAGCTGCTGGCGGACGGCTTCTCCCTGGAGGAAATCCAAAGGTGCCATATGCCTATCGGCACAGACATAGGAGCCGAGACACCGGCGGAAATTGCCATCAGCATAACAGGGGAACTGATTGCTCAGAGAGCTGCCAGGATGGGCAAAAAGAGATAGATGCAAAAAAAATTAGTCAATCTAAAATATTTTGCATTCATGCACAAAAAACAGATGTGTGTTCACCAAAAGATTAGATATAATGCGGATTGCTAAGCAGGTCTGCCTGACATATAATGAATCTATCACAGTGATGGGGAACATATTGGAAGGAAGGAATCAGTTATGGCAGTCATCGGAGTTATATTAGTGTTTGGTATCCTGAGTTTTGATTTGTATGGTGTAATCAGGAATAATATCCAGAAATAAGGACGGATTAAGGCCGGACAGGATAAAATCCAGCAGGAATAGAACAGCAGCCGGAAGCGGGGGAATGCCCCTTGTTTCCGGCTGTTTTGTTTGCCCAGCATGGGCGTTTTCTAATGGGTGAAAGTCCCAAGTGCGCGTAGGCAACAACGAAGCACATAGCCGAACAGCAAGGGTGTCCGCCGTGAGACGGAATCTGAAAGAAGCTGTAAGCAAACCTCTGACCTGACGGACAGGAACCGCATATAAGGCTCGGAAATACGGATAAGGTGGCAAAAGGCACTGAAGTCCAAAAGGTTGCCGGAAGTACGAGTAAATGCGGCAGGTACATGGAGGAAAAGAACACGCACCTTAACTGGGGAGGTCTCACAGGCGGTCTCATTAGCCGTAGTAACAACGAATTGTGAGAAGTCAGCAGAAGCCATAGTAGTGAGGAAGTTCCTGTAATGGGGACGGAGCGAAGGGCTGAACAATCAATCAGTTGAAGTACGTTCCACTTCGTAGCCGGAGCATACGCCTGTCGATGACTTCAAAGGCGGCAAAGGCAAAAGGGGCAGAAAGGAAACAACGCATGGACACAAGCAGTCTCATGGAGCAGATATTAAGCAGGGATAATCTAAATGCGGCGTATCTGCAAGTCGTAAGGAATAAAGGAGCGGCAGGCGTGGACGGGATGACCGTTGAAGAACTTGGCGCATATCTTTCGGAAAACGGCGAAAACATTAAGGAACAGTTGCGGACGAGGAAGTATAAGCCGAAGCCAGTCCGCAGGGTGGAGATACCCAAACCCGATGGTGGTACAAGAAATCTTGGAGTGCCAACAGCAGTAGACCGCTTTGTACAGCAGGCGGTGGCACAGGTGCTTACCCCGATATTTGAGGAGCAGTTTCACGACCACAGCTATGGATTCAGACCCAAGCGGTGTGCACAGCAGGCAGTCCTTAAAGCATTGGAAATGATGAATGACGGACACAACTGGATAGTGGATATCGACCTAGCGAAATTCTTTGACACAGTAGACCATGACAAGCTGATGACGATTTTCGGACGGACAATAAAGGACGGAGATGTCATATCGGTGGTAAGAAAGATTCTGGTCAGCGGCGTAATGATTGATGATGAGTATGAAGATACGGTAGTCGGCACACCGCAGGGTGGAAATATCTCGCCGCTGTTAGCAAATATCATGTTAAATGAGCTGGACAAAGAACTGGAAGCAAGGAGGCTGGATTTCGTCCGGTATGCAGATGACCTTATTATAATGGTCGGGAGCAGACAGGCGGCAGAGCGGGTAATGAAGAGCGTGGCTCGGTTTATAGAGGAAAAGCTTGGACTGAAAGTGAACGCGGAAAAGAGCAGGGTTGATAAACCAAAGGGCATTAAGTATCTGGGGTTTGGATTTTACTATGACTCATTTGCCAAAGGGTACAAAGCCAGACCACACCCGAAAGCGGCAGCAAAGTTCAAGGCGCAGATGAAGAAATATACAAGCAGGAGCTGGGGAGTGGGCAATGGTTATAAAATTGGGAAACTCAACCGGCTTATCCGAGGGTGGATAAATTATTTCAAAATCGGAAGCATGAAAAGGCTGTGCGCAAAAATGGACGGACAGATTCGGTATCGACTGCGCATGTGCATATGGAAACACTGGAAAACGCCAAAGAACAGGGAAAAGAATCTTATCAAACTTGGTCTGCCGCCAAATGCGGCACATGGCATTTCATATGCCAAAGGATATGCCAGAGTGTGCAGAAGCTGGAATCTCCACATTTGTATCAGTAAAGAGAGACTAGCTAAGTTTGGTCTTGTATCCATGGAAGACTACTACGCCGAAAAGGCTGTTACATGTTAAGTTGATTGAACCGCCGTATACCGAACGGTACGTACGGTGGTGTGAGAGGTCGGAAGGCGAAATAATCGCCTTCCTCCTACTCGATTGAATGGAAGTTTTTGAATGGAAGGGAAAATCATCTTTCCCAATTTACTGTTTTATGATAAAATAGTCAAAGTATCAAAATAAGTTTTTGTATCGACTGTAAAAGTGGAGAAAACGCCATGAGGGCTTATTTTTACGAGTATGGCATATGGACCGGAACAGACAGCCTGTGGCATGGCCTGGGGCTGGAGGGACGGATGGAGCAGGCACGGTCCGTGAAAGGACCGGGCCCTTTTGTGATATCCATGGCAGGGGCGGGGGGAAAGACATCCACCATCCGCAGACTGGCCTGGGAGGCCGTGAGACGCGGACTTAAGGTGCTGGTGGTTACAACGACCCATATGGCCCGTCCCGGTGCTTTTGGAGCCTTTGAGGGCAATGCGGAAGAAATCAGGACCGTTCTGGGATGCCACGGCCTGGCTGTGGCCGGAAGGCTGGCGGAGAAGGGAAAGATTGCATTTACAGGCTGGGAATTATATAGGGAGGCCTGTTCCCTGGCGGATTTGGTGCTGGTGGAGGCCGACGGTTCCAGACGCCTGCCTTTGAAGGTGCCAAGGGCCGGGGAGCCGGTGATACCGGACAATACAGACATGATTTTATGTCTCAACGGCCTGTCATCCCTTGGAAAGCGGGCTGAGGACTGCTGCCTGAGGCTTGAGGAGGCCAGGGCTCTGATGAACCGCCACGGCCGCAGACACTATGAGGATAACCGCAAGCCGTGGGGCAGTGCGGCGGATGGACTTGGCCGGAATCCGGAAAACAGGGCGGACTGGGTCATACAAAAGGAAGATATGATGACACTGATAAACCATGGATATCTGCTGCCCCTGCGGGCGGACTATCCGGGAGCGGATGTCCTGCCGGTATTCAACCAGGCCGACACCCCGCAGGAAGCAGCGCTGGCCGGGGAAATGCTGGAGGGCATGGGAGAGACATCTGGGGCTGCAAGCGGACAGCTGGACCAGGACGTGTCTGCCCGGTTATTTTAAAGGATGGTTATGAGGGATGAAGATATCGTTTATCTATATGGCTTCCGGATTTGGAAGCCGTTTTGGCTCTAATAAGCTTCTGGTACCCTTTAAGGGGAAGGCGCTTTACCGTCATGGGCTTGACTGCATCTGCCGTGCGGCGGGGGAGCTGGAAAAAGAGGGGTACCAGACAGAGGTTCTGGTGGTCAGCCAGTATGAGGAGATTCTAGAGCAGGCCGAAAGCCAGGGACTGCGGGCGGTCCTTAACAGATTCAGCGGCCAGGGAATCACCGCTTCCCTCAGGCTGGGAACTGATTCGGCCTCTCCTGAATCAGAGGCGCTTCTGTTTTCAGTGGCTGACCAGCCGTATATGAGTCCGTTCACCCTGAAGGAATTCATACGTGGTTTCCGGCTGGCCGGGAAGGGCATGGGCTGTGTGTGCCATCAGGGAAAGCGGGGGAATCCGGCCATATTCGCCGGCGCCTACAGGGAAGAACTGATGGGGCTTCGCGGAGACAGGGGAGGAAGCGTAATCATGAAGGCGCACCCGGAGGATGTGTGGACCATGGAGGTGCCGGAGGAAGAACTTAAGGACATTGACAGGGCAGAGGATTTGGGAGCGGTACAGAATTGACGGCGGCATTTTTCTAAAGCTATCCGGTGCGGCCGGGACAAAACAGACAGAACAAACGGAAATGTGGTGGGAGTATGAAACAGTCGGTTAATCAATCGGACAAACAATCGGACAATCAAAAGAAGAATGATTTTTCCAAGGGCAGTGTGGTTGGAAATATCATGAAGCTGGCGGTCCCCATGACCCTGGCGCAGCTCATCAATGTGCTGTATAATATTGTGGACCGCATTTACATAGGAATGATACCGGAGAACGCCACCCTGTCCCTGACAGGGCTGGGGCTCTGCCTGCCCATCATATCCATTGTGATTGCCTTTGCCAACCTCTTTGGCATGGGCGGTGCTCCCCTGTGTTCCATTGAGAGAGGCAGGGGGAACGAAAAAGAGGCGGAGGCCATCATGGGCAATTCCTTTGTGATGATGGTGGCGGTGGGGATTCTGCTGACGGTCCTGGGACTGATGTTCAAGAGACCCATGCTGTATCTCTTTGGGGCCAGCGATGCCACCATTTTCTACGCGGACGCCTATGTGACCGTCTATCTCATGGGCAATATCTTTGTCATGACAGGCCTGGGCATGAACAGCTTCATCAATTCCCAGGGGTTTGGGACCGTGGGCATGATGACCGTGCTTTTGGGGGCGGTCACCAATATTGTACTGGACCCCGTCTTTATCTTTGTTTTTAACATGGGGGTGAGGGGCGCTGCCCTGGCCACCATCCTTTCTCAGATGCTGTCAGCCCTGTGGATCCTGGCCTTCCTCACCGGCAGGCGGACCATCCTGAAGCTGCGGCCTTCCGCCATGAGGCTGGACTGCGGCAGGCTGCTTCGCATCGTAGGCCTGGGTATGTCCGGGTTTACCATGTCCATCACCAACAGTCTCGTACAGATCATGTATAATTCCATGCTCCAGAAATTTGGCGGCGACCTCTATGTGGGAATCATGACCGTTATCAACTCGGTTAGGGAGGTCATTTCCATGCCTGTAAACGGCCTGACCAACAGCGCCCAGCCCGTGCTGGGGTTTAACTACGGAGCCAGGGAGTATAAAAGGGTACAGAAGTCCATTGTATTCATGTCCGTGGTCTGTATTCTGTATACAGTGGTGGCCTGGGGATTTGTGGACTGGTTTCCGGCGTTTTTCATCCGCATCTTCAACCGGGAGGGCGATATGGTGGAGGCGGGAATCCCGGCCATACGTATGTATTTCTTTGGATTTTTTATGATGTCCCTTCAGTTTGCGGGACAGTCCGTATTTGTGGGTCTGGGAAAATCCAGAAACGCGGTATTTTTTTCCATTTTCCGAAAAGTCATCATCGTCATACCCCTTATCATCATACTGCCCACTGTATTCGGAATGGGAACCCAGGGAATACTGATGGCAGAGCCCATATCCAATTTCATCGGAGGAGGAGCCTGCTTCGGGACCATGCTGCTTACTGTGTGGCCTGAGTTAAAACGGGGCGGAGAAAAGATCCACAGCTAAAGGAGAAAGAACCAATGAAAAGACCATACATGAAGGCCGCGGCCATACTGGGGACGGCAGCGTTTCTGTTTACATCCGGCTTTGCCAGGGCAGAGGACCATGCCGCGGGGACAGCCGGTTATCTCAAATCAGCCACCTACTATTCCGATGACTGGGTTATCAATTTCTGGAACAGCGAGAGCCGCCATATGGACCAGGAGCTGGCCCGCATTGCGCAGGACGGCTTTAACAATATCATTCTGGTGGTACCCTGGAGGGAATTCCAGCCAGGCATGTCCCCATGCACATACAACCAGTATGCCTGGGACAAGCTGGACCGTGTCATGGATGCCGCCGCTGCCCGGGGACTGAGCGTGATGCTGAGGGTGGGATACACCTGGGATTACTGCGGGGCCGGCAATGTGATGGACCGGTACCAGGGGCTGATGCAGGAGGGCACGGAGCGGTCGGCCTGGCTGGAATATGTGGGCCGTCTCTATCAGGCGGCATCCTCCCATGAGAATTTCTGCGGAGGATTCCTGACCTGGGAGGACTTCTGGAACTTCACGGATGCCAGCGCGTCCCTGGGAAAAGGGGTAAAGGGACGCAGCATGGCCAGGGACTGCGGATATGTGGATTACGCCAGGGAAAATTATGAGCTGGAAGAACTGGAGGAGATGTACGGGCACAAGCTGTCCGGCTACGACGACTTGTATTTTCCGGCAAAGGATTCCCAGGCCAGAAGCGTATTTTACGGGTTCTACGACCAGTTTTTAAATGAACTTCTGGCTGACAGCCAGACTGTGTTTCCCGGTCTGTCCATGGAAGTGCGACTGGATGTGGACCCGGTGGAACACAAGGACGGAAGCCGGGAGGGCTTCATGCATTCCTCCACCTTCCCCAGCGGAAGCGCCGCCTATACCAGCGCGATGTACGGCATTCCCATGGGCTTCATGAATGAGCATGAACGCGTGACGGCAGCGGAAGCACTGGAAAAGGTTCCCGTGTTCCTGAACCGCCTTCATGTGTACAGCGGAGGCAAGCCGGTGTATCTGGACCAGTTCCTGTTTACGGACAATACAGTTGGATATGAGCACAATGCCCAGCTGCGGGACGATGAAAAATCATTGTATCTGGAAGGCGTTGTTCCCATTCTTAAAAATTCTACCATGGGATACGGCATATGGACCTACCGGGATTACGGGGACAATAAGCTGTTCAACGCCCAGTTTGCCCTTGGCGCGGACGGATGGCGTTTTTCCGGAGGAAGCTATATTATGGAGGATGAGAACGGAAAATCCGCAATGATTCCCTCCGGCGGAAATATTTACCAGAACCTGGGCAGCCGGATGACAGGCAACACAGGAAAAGATACTTATGTGAGGCTGAGGACAGGGGCAGAGGAAAAATGCAGGCTGACCATACGCATGGGCTCCCAGACAAGGACTGTGGACGTGAAGGAGGAGCGGAAGGTGGAGCTTAAGTTCAGCAGCTGCCAGCCCTCGGATTTCACCATCAGCGTAAGCGGAGGCAAAGGCGCCTATGTGGACGACGTTCAGGTATATACCTTTGTGACTCAGGGAGAGCTTTACAATATGGACGGCAGTGAAGGAAAATGCATTGAAGCCCTGCGGCTCATGAATCAAAAATTATAATCCGTACATACTATCCTTGTCATTGGTAAGAATAAAGACCAGGAGAAGGAGGTAAGGACGATGACCAAGCTGGAATGCAGTGTAAAGAACTGCCTGCACAACGCTGATAACTGCTGCTGCAAGGCAGCCATTGCAGTGGATGGGAACAAGGCTAAGACAGCAGAGCAGACCTGCTGTGCGAGCTTTGACGAGAACAAGGGAGGCAAGTTCACCAACCTGTTCAAGACCCCTGAGACAAGGCTGGAGATTGCCTGCGACGCAGTAAAATGTGTCTACAATGAGGAACACCGCTGCAGTGCTGAGCGTATTGATATCAGCGGTGACGGAGCCTGCGAATGTACGGAGACCAGATGCAGTACCTTTAAGGCCAGATAGATTCAGAATCAGGACGGATGTGTGAGGGGACGGGGACGTCTTGCGGGGAACCGGAGGGCGTCCCCGGCCTTTTGCCGGAGGCAGGGTGGAGACAAGCCTGGAGAAAAGTTTATAAGAAAAATTTGAAATTAGAGTTGACAAATACGTTCAAATGTAGTAGATTAATATAAGTTGTGAGAACGACTGACAGGAAAGCAGGTATCCGCCTCACCCTGGCACGAGTAAGTGACCCGGGTTTATAGATGAAACGATGTGCTGTATTATTTCCGGATATTTCCATGTGAGATAGGGCAGCAGATGGTTTTATGTGAGAAAGTGGATAGCCGGGCTGTCCGCTTTATTTTTTGCCCTACAGGGAAAGAACGGGGGCATGCTGATTCCAGAACAACATGACTTATTTGGAGGTGTACGACTATTAGCGAATTAATGATTAACGAGCAAATCAGAGACAAGGAAGTACGGCTGATTGGCGAGGACGGGGAGCAGTTAGGCATCGTGCCGGGAAAAGAGGCGCTGAGGCTGGCTCAGGAAGCAGAGCTTGACCTGGTGAAGATTGCACCTACGGCAAAGCCGCCGGTATGTAAGATTATCGACTATGGCAAGTACCGTTATGAACTGGCACGCAAGGAAAAAGAAGCCAAGAAGAAACAGAAGGTAATCGAGATAAAGGAAGTTCGTTTGTCACCCAACATTGACACCAACGACCTGAACACCAAGGTGGGAGCTGCCAGAAAGTTTTTGGAGAAGGGCGACAAAGTGAAGGTAACACTTCGTTTCCGCGGTCGTGAGATGGCCCATATGTTCAAGTCCAAATACATCCTGGATGATTTCGCTGAGAGTTTAAAGGATATCGCAGTTATCGATAAACCCTCCAAAGTTGAAGGAAGAAGCATGGTTATGTTTTTAACTGCAAAACGTTAAAATAGAAAGTTTTAAGGAGGAAATTTACAATGCCAAAGTTAAAAACCAGCAGAGCAGCAGCAAAGCGCTTTAAAAAGACAGGAACCGGTAAGTTAGTCCGCAATAAAGCTTACAAGACTCACATCTTAACTAAGAAGTCCACTAAGAGGAAGAGAAATCTTAGAAAAGATATCGTTACCGATGCTACCAACTCAAAGGTAATGAAGAAGATTTTACCATATCTGTAAGTTTGAATTGTAGAAGGAGGAATTACCGATGGCAAGAGTAAAAGGCGGTTTAAATGCAAAGAAGAAACACAATAGAGTCTTAAAGATGGCTAAGGGCTACAGAGGTGCCCGTTCCAAGCAGTACAGGATTGCAAAGCAGTCCGTAATGCGTGCCCTGACCAGCTCCTACGCAGGCAGAAAAGAGAGAAAGAGACAGTTCAGACAGCTGTGGATTGCGCGTATCAACGCTGCAGCACGTATCAACGGCCTGTCCTACAGCAAGTTCATGTACGGCTTAAAGTTAGCTGAGGTTGACTTAAACCGTAAGGTTCTGTCTGAAATGGCTATCAATGACGCAGAGGGATTCGCGAAGTTAGCTGAGCTGGCTAAGTCCAGGATTGCTTAATTGAAAATTGATATAAGAACACAGGAGGGTATTGCAGGACAAGCTGCAGTGCCCTCTTTTTTGAAACGGCCTTTTCACGGCTGATTTCTTTGCGTTTACCTTTATCCTGAACAGGAGTATGAATCGTGGCTGGGCGCAGCCGCCTGGCAGCTGACCATAGCGGCAGGCGTATTCCGGGCAGAAAACAAGGGAAAAAGCAGCCTCCAAGCGTTATAATAACCAAAGGAGGTTGTGGGCAATGATTAAGGATGCATATGTACAATACCAGTCGCGGAAAGCGGCAAAGGACCAGTTTGATGCAATGGAACTGCTGCCGGGGCGGGTGAAGATGGAGCGTAATGTCCACTATATTGACGATGAGACGGCTGCCATGAATCTGCATCTGGCCCTGATGATGGCGGTCCTGGAGGACGGGTTATGGCAGTGAGGCTGTTCGTGAAAAGACCCGCCGTGCAGGGTACAGGAAAGTAAGGGAGAAAAAAAGGGACAATGAAGAAGGCGGATAATAAGAACCCGGAATAGAAATCCTTCATGTAAAATACTGGATGAGGCAGAGGCCCTGGAGGTAGTGGAGATGAACCGGGAGGAAGTGAAGCGTTTACTGGGTGGGGGGGGGGTGCAGGCGGGCGCCGGATATGACCAGGCCCGCCTTTTCCTGTCTTTAATGCTCTCCTGTTTTATAATCGTCTCTTGCCCAGTTGGGAGCATTGACAGGGCCTGCTTTGGCGTTGCCGTTTTTGGCAGCCCCCTGGATTTCGGGAACCTGGGCCTGCTCATTTTTGGGGTGTTTCATTTTGTGGTGGTTCTCGGTTCCGTGATTATCAGCGTCGTAAGGGCTGGGTCTTCTCATTCCTGCTTTTGCCATGATGATACCTCCTGTCCGTAGTAGTTTTTGTAAGATTGGCGGAAAATATTCGGCAGTTTGTCTCCCTTCTGATGTTGTATTGTATTTTTTACTGCCATACTTGCATATTCGATACAGGACAACGCGGTCTTTGCCGGTTTCCGTCAATGTCCGCCGGCGGACGGCATATAGAAGAACCGGATAAGTTTGGCTTAGCCGCTTCACTTCACGTATCAATTTAATAGGAAAATAGAGAAATTTAAGTATGCGGCAAATATGCACCATATCAGATAAGGAATCTGTAAATAAGCAGATAGAGGGTTAACAATGAGAATTAGTGCAATGAGCCAGATAAAAGCAAATAGGAAAAGGTCCAAACCAAAAAAGATAATACTCCAACAAAAGTTGAAAAATAACTGTATACAATAGAGCAACAAAGCTTTCGATTGAACAAAATCGCTACGCGATGGCCTGCCAAGGCTGTGGCGCAGTTTTTACGTTCCTCTAAATAAAAAGCAGTGGAAAAATCTTCCGCAATACGGTATTGTTAAGTTACCACACAAAACAACCAAATACGGAAACCTCCACTGCCTATGATTACAATAGCATTTTTTGGTGTCTTCCGCAAGCGGAATTATGATGCCAATGCCCCTCCTGACAGGCAGCTGCCACGATCAACGCTGCTTATTTCAGGAGGTTTTATTATGTACGATGATATTTTTGAATCTATCCGCTATGAAGCGGAAAAACGGAACCTGCGGGAAAGTACCATAAACTTGTACTGTGCCAATGTCAATTACTTTCTCCGCTGTATTGGGAAAACCGCCTCTGAGCTTACACTTGACGATGCGGAAAGTTTCCTCTCTGCCAAACGTTTGGAAGGCAGGTCTCCCGAAACTCACAACCACTATCGGTCAGCAATTAAGTTCTTCTACAAAAAAGTGCTCTGGATCCTTTGGGATGATGACATAGTTCCTGCCATGAAAAGGGAACGGAACCTTCCCGCCGTCCTGAGCCGTAATGAGATAAACGCGATCATTGAGGCCACCCAAAACCTGAAGCATAAAGCTATCATTGCGACGATGTACTCTTCCGGATTACGCGTCTCAGAGGCTGTCCATCTCCATTACGATGACATTTCCCGTACCAACATGACCATCCATGTCCGTGAAACCAAAGGCAGGATTGACAGGTATACCATCCTCTCCCGGAAGAATCTTGACCTTCTTACCGAGTATTGGTACAAATGCGGCCGGCCCAGGGGGATACTTTTCCCAAGCTCCTGGACTGGTGGATACCTGGATATAACCAGTGTGAACCAGTTCTTTAAAAAAAGCGCCAGGCTTGCCGGTATTACCCGCCGTGTCTCTTCCCATGCGTGCCGACACAGTTTTGCCAGCCACCTGTTTGAAAGCGGGACCGATATCAAATATATCCAGTCCCTTCTCGGGCATGTGGATCCCCGCTCTACCGATGTCTACCTCCATGTAAGCAACAAGACCCTCCTCGGCATCCGCAGCCCGTTCGATGGTCCGCAAGGCGGTGAGGAATGAACACTGACTGCACAATCCAGGATGTTTTTAACCGTTTTTATCCTTCCTATGCATCTTCCCATGATGTTTCCCCTGCCCAGAGAAAGGCGGCTTACCACATCATGAACTGCAAGACCGGTGCTTTTGGCGTAAATGTGAGCGTCTGTGAGGATTGCGGCTGTATTTCCATCCACTATAATTCCTGCCGTGACAGATGCTGCCCTATGTGTCAGGAATTCCCGAAAGAAAAATGGGTTGACGCGCGCAGGGAGGATCTGCTGGACGCGCCATACTTCCATATGGTATTCACTGTGCCGGAAAATCTGAACCCTGTTATCTACAGCAATCAGAAACTTTTATATACAGCGCTTTACCATGCCGCGTCCGATACCCTGCGTGAACTTGCGGCTGACCCGAAATACCTTGGCGCTGACATCGGCTATATCTGCATTCTGCATACCTGGGGGAGCGCCATGAACTTCCATCCCCATATCCATGCCATTGTTCTGGGAGGCGGGCTGGATGCAGGAAATCACTGGAAAGGCAGCGGGGAGGACTTCTTCCTTCCGGTCAGGGTGGTCTCCCGGCTGTTCCGCGGAAAATATCTTGCTGAACTGAAACAGCTATGGAAAGATGGAAAACTCGAATTCCACGGTACGGCAGAGCCTTACAGGAACCATTATGCCTTACAGGAATTATTGGATACCTGTTACAAAAAAGAATGGATACCCTACTGTAAGAAGCCGTTCCATGGCGCGGAATCCGTCATCAGGTACCTTGGAAGGTACACACACCGGATTGCCATCAGCAATTATCGTATCAAATGCATGACGGATTCTATGGTCACATTTACTGCAAAAGATTATAAAAACCAGGGCCAGTGGGAGGAGATTACGGTTTCCGGTGAGGAGTTTATCCGCAGATTTCTGATGCATGTCCCGCCGAAGCGTTTTGTCCGGATACGCCACTATGGCCTGCTGTCATCCCGGAACAAGAATAAGAAGATCACCTTGTGCCGGAATCTCCTCGGCTGTAGAAAGTATATCGCAAGGCTGAAAGATCTGGATGCCCCTGCCATGATCCGGCTGCTTTACAATAAGGATATCTGCAGGTGTTCTTCCTGCGGCGGAAGGATCATTCCTTTACCGGCAGGGCAGCCTTGTACAATGCCAGAACCGCATCTTCTATGTTAAAAAAGGCAACTGAATATTTTTTAAGCTTCCTTTGGAGGCTTATTTCTGATGCCATAAACATGACACCGGACGCCGAATCTGGCTGCCATGCATCCATATGCAGTATACTTCGCTAAAAGGCTGGGGAAATTGAAAGTCCATATATAACGGCTACCCGGACGCGCCTTTGTTCAACCAGGAAAAATCGAAACTGATGCAAACGAAAGGGCAGTTATCGAAATATCAAAGCTGCTTTTTCGTTTGCACCACCTTCGATTCTTTCCTTAACGATTTATTGGGACTATTTGAAGAATAAACTATATATGAGGAAGCTCCCATCAGTATATAAAGTATTGTCCATACGACAGGAAAGATAAATCCCGGTGGGCTGAAAGCTGGTTGAGTTAAAATAGAGTATGATGACATATTTCCGCTAAATAATGCAGACATTGTGCCAACCGCTAATGGGATAAGTATTGATATGATAAGAGCACTTTTATCTCGTATTTTCATATGGCCCTTATATAGATAATAGATAAGATATCCTTCAGATTTTAAGCCTATTAAGAGGTGTTATCTATATTGTTATAAGGACCAATGCATACCAAGGTATGAATGAAGTTATATTCCGGAGGACCTAAGTCCTCCGGAATATGGAGAGGTTAACACATATTATTTAATTCATAAAGAGAGACCACCTGGTTGTTACGGACTTGTTACATGCAATCGTTCAGTAATGGAATGATTGAATCCAGTTTTGCCTTTAATACGCCCTCGAGGCTTATAATCCGGTCCAGTGTAGACTGAACGGATGTATCAATGGCCACTAAGGTTTCGTAATCGCTATAAGCCGCAACGACCTTGCTTATTTTATCACACTCTGCATTCAATATGCAGGCAAGAGCCTGTTCTTCGTTAGCAATGGAGGTAGCAATCTCCAAAAGAATCGGGCATGGGCAGCTCCTTGGACATGTTGTTGGGCAATGAATATTTCTATCATCGGTCATTATAATTATCTCCTTTCTTATCTCTCTATCGAGATAATAATATTATATGGACTAGTATAACTCGATTTTAATAAGTTTACATTATTATCCTGAAAACCAAGGGAAACGTGCGCCCAAAGCACGGACACGTAAGCCAATAAATCAGATTACTACCAATGCTTAAATTGTAAGCTTATTTAAATCGAGTTATACTAGATGAAAAAGTGTGACAACCCCTGTATGAATGCAAGAAGACAATATATAATTTGGCGGAGATGTGCAATGCAACAGAATGCAGGAACTGTTACCAGTCTTTTGATGAAAATAAATGCATATTGAAGCATGCCAGTGGCCCCGATATTGCTAAGGGCTGTTTTGATAAAGAGAAGAGGTATGAGGGGACGGTCTGGGTTCGTTTTAAAAGATAGGAGGATTTTGGACATGCATGTAATGAAATAAGGGAGCGATTAAGGGAAGAGGTGAACTATGAGGTCAGGATTTACCTTATGGATACTAATGAAATGCAAAAACAGGTATATTCATGAAGTTTATACATTCTTAAAGTACAGTATACAAGGGACTACACAGGGTAACGGTCTGACGGGAGGTGTGCTGCCCGTCAGATTTTCCATGTAATGTTGATGGCTTCGCTTGTGGCGGCTATGGTGGTAATCATCAAATCCACCACCCGCCGCTTGTCGTCAAAGGATACGCTGTTCCAAGTGTCGAGGTAGCCGGAAATCTGGCTGACCTGTTCCGGGCTGATGGCTTCCACGGTCAAGTCCGCTATCCGCTTCACAAGTTCCTGCTTGCGCCCGTCCAGTTCCGCTATCTTCACATTCACATAGGAGAGCAGGACATTGTTCGCCCCCGTCAGGCTGTCCACCAGCTTTTCAATCTCGCCGTCCACATGGGCAAGTTCCACTTGCAGGGCGGCGATTTTAGGATTAGCCTTTGCCGCTTTCTTCCTGCCCGTCAGCATCTTGTGGCTTTCCAGCTTTTTTACCATCTGCTGATAGACTACCGTTTCCAGTTCGGCGGTGTAAATCTTGCCGCACCCGACGCAGCTTTTGTTGTCCAGCCGTTTCGTACAGCGGAGATATTGACGGCCTACCCGGTTGACGATACTCATAAGCGCATAGCCGCAGTTACCGCACTTGATTTTTCCTGCCAGCCATGTGTGGGTGGCTTTTCGGGCGGACTGGATTTTCATGTTGTTCATCAGCTTCTTGCGGCAGGCCAGCCATGTTTCCGACGGGACAATCCCCTCATGGGGCGCAAGCACTAACATCTGGTCTTTGAGATTGTGCAACTTGTCCGGCTTTACATCACGGCCTTGATAGAGGTAACACCCGTTCAAGCCGGTGAAGTCAGCGGCGTCATTGACAAGCACCGTCCCCTGGCTTTTGAAAAATTCGTACACATCAAGGTCTGCCTGCACATAGACGGGGTTGCGTAGCATCTGCGCCAGCGTGGGGCGTATTAATTCCTTGCCGTAGAACAAAATCCCCTGTTCCGCAAAGTACCGGGTAATGTCGCCATAGGAGGTTGCCGGGTCTGCGTACATCTCGAACATCAGCCGGATATTTACCGCTTCTTCCGGGTTTACCACCAGCTTCTTTGTGTTGATACCGTCCATCTTGATAGGCTCCGTATGGAAGCCGTAGGGGGCTTTGCCGCCCATCTTGAAGCCCCGCTGACTGCGGGAGTAGTAAGCGTCCGTCACCCGCTTCTGTATCGTTTCCCGTTCAAGCTGGGCGAACACGATACAGATATTCAGCATGGCCCGCCCCATCGGGGTGGAGGTATCAAACTTCTCTGTAGAGGAAACAAACTCCACATTGTACTGCTGGAGCAGTTCCATCATGTTGGCAAAGTCCAGAATGGAACGGCTGATACGGTCAAGTTTGTAAACAACGACCTTTGCAATCAAGCCCCGCTTAATGTCCCGCACCAACTCTTGAAATTTCGGGCGGTCTGTGTTCTTGCCGCTGTATCCTTTGTCTGTGTATTCCTTGCAGTTACCGCCTTTCAATTCGTATTTGCAAAACTCAATCTGGCTTTCAATGGAAATGCTGTCCTTTTTGTCAACCGATTGTCTTGCATAAATCGCGTCTATTCGATTGTTCATTTGTCGCTCCTTTTCTTCAAAAAGAAACGGAGCTGCTGACAATACTATTATACTGCCAGCAGCCCCGTAAATCAATGTTGCCTTTGGAAAACCTTACGCCCCGGCTTCCGCTGCCCGCCGCTTGTCGGCGTACTTGCGGAACACCTCATAAAGCTGTTGTTCCAACTCCCGGCGGTTCGCCGCTTCCTGCTCTGGGGTGAATACCGGGGAGAGATTTTCCAGCGTGATTTCTTTCCCTTGAAAGGTCACGACCTCTGTTTCTTTTTTATATCTGATATGCTCCATATTGCCTATAAAATCACCTATCCTTTCCGTACTGCTGTTGTTGTTTCAGTTCCGCCAGCACGTCCGGGGAAATACGCTCCACGAGCCGCTGGATATTATGTAATTCGCTTTCCAGCTTCGCTCGTTCCATTGTGTCCTGCATCTTGCCTTTTTCGCTGGCCTTTGCCCTTGCTTCCAGCTTCTTGTTTTCTTCCAGCAGGTCGGTAATCGTGACCTTGTACTTTTTCAACTGCCCGGAAAAGTTCTCCATCTGCGGGAACCACTTTTTCAGCATGGCGAGGGCTTCCTCTTTCTTCTTCCCTGCGTTCAGCGGGTTGATGCCATCCAGCGCCGCTTCAATCGCCCTTGCCTGTTTGGAGAGGGAAACCGCCTGTTTGAAAAGGCGGGTGGGGATATGCTTTCTGCCTGTCTTGCTGGCACTCTCCCCACGCTCCAAGTCAGGATATTTCTCTACCATGTAGGCGTGAAAATCGTCCTGCCACTTTGTGAGGTTGGCTCTGTTCCCGATAATCTCTTTGGCGCACAGGCGGTTGTCCTGTGTCAGAGGAACGAAGGTCAAATGCAGGTGGGGCGTTTTCTCGTCCATGTGTACCACCGCCGACACGATATTCTCCCGGCCTACCCGCTGGATAAGAAAGTCAGCCGTCCGCTGGAAAAAGGCTTGTATCTCCTTTGGGGGCTTGTCCTTGAAAAACTCTGGGCTGGCGGTTATCAGCGTATCGACAAACCGGGTGCTGTCCTTGCGTGTCCTGCACCCGGCCTGTTCAATGCGGCTCTGAATGAAGTGGTAATAGCGTCCCTCCGGCTTAACGATATGGAAATTGTACTTGCTCTTTGCTGTGTCAATATCCGGGTTGCTGGCATACTTTTCTTTCTGCCGTTCGTGATGGGCTTCCAGCGGCCTTGCCGGGTTGCCCTTGTGCTTTGCAAATCGCAGGATTGCGTATTGCGGCAATCTATCAATCCTCCCTCCTGCGGACAGTTTGGGGGCTGTTTCGGGGGCGGGGCGTACAAACACACAGCCCCGCCCCGAACAGCCCGGAAAAGTCCTTGATTTACGGGCTTTTGTCAGCCCCTATTTGTCCGTTTCCCTGCGCCGTTTCCGGTCGCTGGCGTTCTTCTGCCGCCTATGTACCCGTCTGGCGCAGGCTTCACAATATTTTGCCCGGTTGGAACGGGGGACGAAAGCCGCCCCGCATTCGGCGCACCGCTTCACGCTGGCGCTGCGGAATATCTCCGCCTCCAGCGCCTTGTCCTGTGGCAGCACTGCCCAGCGGAACCACTTGCAGCAGACGGAATAGGAGATAGACTGGGGGCAGACACATTCCTCCCCATCGTCCAGCAACAGGCAGTTGCCGTTATCGTAGTTGCAGCAGGTTTTGCGAATGAGGGCGTTTGCCCGTCTGCGCTGCGCCGGGGTCATGCGGGGCAAGCCGCCGCCCGGTGTGCGCTCTATCCCTGGTATTTTTTTGCTCATGCGTTCCTCCATTTTCGCTTTACTGCCGTTTTCCCCGAAAGCCGTTCCTACCCCATTCCTGCGGCGTATCCCGGCATTGGTACGCTCTCCCTACTTCGGGACAGTGGCCAGAAGCGGGGTCACGGCGTACTTCCCCAGCCGGTAATATCTCTTTCGGACGGTCATTCACTTGTGCTTGTCCATCGATGAACTAACACAAGTCTACACTTTTTTGACCGCCCGTCCCGTATATCCGAAAGGTTGGAAATCCCGCTGGAAAACACACTATTTCCACGCTCTCGGAATTGTGGTAGAATGAAAGAAACCGTAAGCTGACAAGGAGGGCGAGCCATGAAAATGCCAACAGAAAAAATGGATACGGCTATGTTTGCCCCCTGCGGCATGAACTGTTTGGTCTGCTATAAGCATTGTTATCATAAAAAGCCGTGTGCCGGTTGCTTGAACAGCGACATGGGCAAACCGGAACACTGCCGCAAATGCAAGATAAAAGATTGTATCAAGGGCAAAGGGCTGTCCTATTGTTTTGAATGTCCCGATTATCCTTGCAAGCTGATTAAAAACCTTGAAAAAAGTTACAACAAAAGGTATCAGGCGAGCCTTATGGAGAACAGCGAGTTTGTTCGTCAGCACGGTTTGGAAAGGTTCATGGAACAGCAGAAAGGGAAATATACTTGTCCCAAATGCGGAGGTATCATTTCTATCCATGACAGAGAGTGCAGCGAGTGTCAAGAAAGCATGAAATAAGCATAAGAGGGGGTGTGTAGATTGGCGTTGACAATACAGGAACGCTTGAAAGACCTGCGTGTGGAGCGTGGGCTGACGCTGGAACAGCTTGCGGAGCAGACACAACTCTCCAAGTCTGCGCTGGGCAGCTATGAAGCGGACGACTTCAAGGACATCAGCCACTATGCCCTTATCAAGCTGGCGAAGTTTTACGGCGTGACCGCTGATTATCTGTTAGGGCTGACCGAAACAAAAAGTCACCCAAACGCCGATCTTGCAGACCTGCGTTTGAGTGATGAAATGATTGACCTGCTGAAAAGTGGGCGAATTGATACCGCCTTGCTTTGTGAACTGGCGGCGCACCCGGATTTTGTCAAGCTGCTGGCCGATATACAGATTTATGTTGAGGGTATCGCCGCAACACAGATACAGAACTTGAACGCATGGGTAGATGTGGCGAGGGCCGAAATTATGGAGAAGTACCAGCCGGGGGAGCATGACAAGACCGCTGGTGTCCTGCAAGCCGCCCATGTGCGGGAGGGCGACTATTTCAGCAGCCGGGTACATCACGACATAGACGCTATTATGGAGGACATACGGGAAGCACACAGGGGCAGGAGCGACAGCGCCCCGGAGAATACCATTGTGGACGAACTCAAGCGGGATTTGGAGGAAGTGGCGAACTTCAAAGGCAGTCGGGCGGAACACCTGTTGATGGTGTTGTGTAAGCAGACAAAACTGCGCTACACCAAGCTGACGGAGGAAGAAAAACAATGGCTGACCCGGATTGTACAAAAATCCGAGTTGACGAAAAGCTATGTGCCGCAACGGGGAAAACGGAAATAGCGAGCGACAATCGAGAAATTGCGAGGTAAAAAGTAATGTGTGGATTGATGTTAGTTAGGCCATGTAAACTTTATGCAGAACAAGTAATGTCATACAAAGAAGAAATGTCACAAAATGGGGATAGCTTTGACGGTTGTGCAGGACTTGAAGATGTCTATTCATTTGATGAATGGATTGATTTTGAAGGAAGATTAAGAAAAAAGTATAAAACTGGATATGTTCCATCAGAAGTGTTTTTAGCGGTAAGACAAAGTGACAAATTTCTTGTCGGAATGATTGATTTTCGTCACCCATTATCGGATTTTCTTAAAAATTATGGGGGCAATATTGGATATAGTATTCGTCCATCAGAAAGGCAAAAAGGGTACGCGTCTGAAATGCTAAAACTGGTTTTGCCCATTTGTCGCGACTTCGGAGAAAGTAAGGTTTTATTAACCTGCGATAAAGGAAATGTAGCTTCACAAAGAACGATTATTAAAAATGGTGGGATGTTGGAGAACGAAATTTCTGATACAGTAGGTTTAAGTAAAAGTGGAATAATACAAAGATATTGGATTTCATTATAACATCTTTCAACAATTCCTCGTCTGGGAGATAGCAAAGCCAGCCGAGCCAGTCAACGGTCAAGATGAACGGCGCTTACAGCGCCGCCGTTGACAGCCTCGCCCGTCTTTGCTTATGAGTAATCAAGGCGGGAAAGCCCTAAAATGGCTTTCCCGCCCACTCTAATTTTGAGAGAACGGACAGCCTCAAAATAACTTTGACGGCGGACAAGCACAGTATGGGATTGTCCGTCTTGTCTACCCATTCAGCGGGACGGGCGGCGGCGGTCAAGGTCGGGCGTAAGCCCGTTCATTTCAGCCTTGACGGTTGCCGTCCGTTCTGCTATTTTTGCCGAGTGTCTATACACAACATCGGGCTAACTTGACCCGATGTCCAAGCGGGGGCGAGGGCCGGGGGCTTCATATACGCCCTGTCTGCTGGCGAAAACAGTCCTGCGCTTGTGGCATCCCGCCCCGCAAGCACAGCCTGTTTTCCTGCCGCTTCAAATGCCGTTGCCCTCCACGGCGGCAACGGCATTTTCACGGCAACGCCGACAGAGCGTATAACACACTACACTTTGCTTCGCAAAGTCGTGTGCCAAGGGGCAAGCCCCTTTGGATTCCCCAGACAACAAAACAGGCGGTATGCTGCCCTCTCCGGGAGCATACCGCCGTTTGTTGTTAGCAGCCCGTTTCACGGTCTGCGTGTAGTCTCTTGTAAACTGACCTAAATAGACATTTTAACTGTTCAAAAAATAGTAAAAAGTCGCAACTTTTTTGAAATGTATTACGTCTAATATTATGAATTTATAAAAGACAAGGAGGTTTTAAATCATGAAAAAAAGGAGTATATTAGTTGCAGCTTGTGTAACACTGATGTTAGCTACAGGTTGCTCTGCACAGGAAAGGACAACATCCTCTGCAGTGTCCACACAGATGGTTAGCACTTCCAGGACGGAAAGCACATCGGATGCATCCTCTGCTGAAAATGACATGGCTGCAGAAAACGAGTCGACTATCACAGGCATTATCAGCGACATTAAGGATTTTATGTTTACTATCACTGATGAGAATGGAGTTGATTATGCAATTAGCTTTGAGGGAGAAAAGCCAGAGGGATTGTCTTCTGTCAAAGAAGGGGATACAGTTTCTGTGATTTATACAGGAAAACTAGAAGAAACAGAAGCATTCACCGGAACTGTGATTTCTGTGACAAAAAAGTAGTAGGTTTTAATTGTTAACTGGAAAAGTTTTGTACTAGTATAACTCGATTTTAATAAGTTTACATTATTATCCTGAAAACCAAGGGAAACGTGCGCCCAAAGCACGGACACGTAAGCCAAGAAATCAGATTACTACCAATGCTTAAATTGTAAGCTTATTTAAATCGAGTTATACTAGTTAAAGAAGGAAGGACAGTTATAAAGAAGGCGCCGTAAAGGCGCCTTTTGTTAATCAAGATAATATTTTACAATATAATGAGATAGTGCGGCTATAAATGTTTTATTTCATCGAAGATTTCCGATTCATCAGAGTTTATAAAAATCTCCTTGGTAACGAAAAATGCCTCTCGGCGGTCCCTGCGGCCGACAACATCACATGTCGCTTAAACGTTAATTCGGTTACATGATGCAGGCGGGATCGGGACGTGTAAACAGACCTGCCTGATTTCATGCCATTTTCTACTTTCTGATACCGCCCTATTAGACACGGTAAAGTCACAAATATGCTGAAAAACAACGTAAAACCGTACTTTTTAGTCCCACAATATTAAGGAATCGTTAATAATTATTGTTTTGCATTCCTTCCCAATATATGGTACACTGAGTCCTGTATCATATATTGTTTTTTACGGGAGCGGTTGCGGCGATGCTGGAGATATCAGGGATTTACAAGTCCTATCACAGACAGAATATTTTAGCGGGAGTGGACCTGACGGTGGCTCCGGGAGAATGTGTGGGCATCGTGGGGTATAACGGCTGCGGCAAGACTACTCTTTTGTCCATTCTGGCAGGCGCCCAGAAAGCGGACCGGGGCATCATTCTATACAACGGCAGGGAAGCGTCGGGCCATCCGCGGGTATTCGCGGAGGAGGCGGCTTATGTGCCTCAGGAGAATCCGCTTATGGAGGAACTGACTGTAAGGGATAACCTGCTTTTGTGGTACAGGGGAAGCAGGAAGCAGATGGAATCGGATTTGAAAGGCGGAGCGGCTTCCATGCTGGGTGTGGACCGCATGCTGGACCGGACGGTGGGAAAGCTTTCCGGCGGAATGAAGAAGCGGCTCGGCATAGCATGTGCTTTGTCCAATCATGCTCCTGTCCTTATTATGGATGAGCCAGGGGCTGCCCTGGATTTGGAGTGCAAGGAAGTTATCCGGAACTATCTCAGGGAATATATGGCTTCAGGCGGGGCTGTCATACTGACATCCCATGAGCTGGCGGAGCTGGCCCTGTGTACGAAGATGTACATACTAAAAGGCGGAGTTTTAAGCGGAATCGATTGTGGCCTGTCGGCAAAAGAGCTGATTAGCCAATTTCGATAGATTCAAAACGAAAGGGCAGCCGCTGCGGCAGCATACAGGGCAGCGGGAAGATCCTTTTACAAGGGAGGAGAGAGAAATATGAAATGTACCAAGTGTGGAGCAGAGCAGGAAGCAGATGTGAAATTCTGCACCCAGTGCGGGGCTCCGATGGAACAGGACAATCAGACACCGGAAGACAACGGTCCGGACCCGGCAAAAGAAGAACCGGCAGCCGAAGCAGAGGCTGTAAAAGCGGAAGAACCAGCGGCAGAGGCTGTAAAAGAGGAAGAACCGGCGGCCGAAGCGGAAACCGTAAAAGAGGAAGAGCCGGCTCCAACAGCTGTGACCGTGCCGGCAGAACCCCAGCCAAATAAGAAGTTTATCAAGGTATTGTCTGCCGTTGTCGCCATTGCCGCTGTCATTGCCGTTGTGGCGCTGGCTTATGTGAAGATGGCCACAAAGGACCCCAAGCAGGTTGTCATTGAAGCCTTTGAAAATGTGTTCCCGGAAGGACAGGTTTATCCCTCTGAGGAGCTGTTTGGACTGAAGGACTTTGCTGAGACAGTGAAGACAGCAGACAGCCAGGGCGGTCTGACACTTAAGATGGACAGCTGCTCGGATGAGACGGTCAATGCCTATGCGGGAAGCGGACTGCGCTTCCAGGCAAAGGACGACAAGACCAATGGCAGGAGCTTCTTCAATATGGGAGTAATCTACAGCGGAATGGACCTTGCCAATCTGAACGCATATTATGGGGATGACACCCTGATGCTTGCGATTCCGGAGCTGTCCGGCAAGGTGTTTACCGTGGACCTGGGAGATGGGCTGGCAGACCGTATTAAGAATTCCCCGACCGTGGGACCTCTGCTGGAGCAGAACGGCGTGGATGTGGAAGGCATGGCCGCTTATTTCACGGAGCTGATGGACGAGGCTGAAAAGGTGCAGACAGAAGGCAAACAGCCCTTTGACATGGAGGCGCTGATTAACCGTTATAAAGAAGGGTGCAAGGCCCAGGAGAATTTCAAGGCTGCCCTGACGGTTGAAAAGGCAGATAAGGGAACCTACACCATGGATGGCGCGCAGGTGAGCTGCAAGGGATACAATGTGACTGTCAGCAAAGATTCCATGATTGAATTCATTCGTCAGTCCTCTGATTTCTTCCTTCAGGATGAGACCCTGAAAGCAGACTTTATGCGTCAGCTGGAGACCACCGTGAAGATGAGCGAGCTTATGGGCGGAACCATGTCGGGAACCGGAAATATGTCCGCAGAGGAGATGCAGCAGCAGTCCTACGAGGAGGCAAAGAATATGGTGGACCAGATGATAGAATATCTGGACAAGGCGCTGACCGATGTAAACATGACGGTTTATGTGGATAAGAAGGGACGTCTGGCAGCAGTGGAGGGCTCCACCAATCTCCGTTTGGATGATACAGATGTTTCCGAAGAGGGATACCGTGCAGTGACCTTTAGCTGCCAGCTTCAGGGCGGAGCCTATCTGACCCAGAATGCTCTGGCCAGCATCACGCTGGAGGATGCCACGGATACGGTGAGTATTGATATGGTGAAGCAGGGAACCTACGATAAAAGCGTACTGACCAGCGACCTTTCACTGGATCTGTCTGTTCCGGGTGATGGGGCTTATAATTTTACATATACCAGTACGTATGATTCCAAGGATGGAAGCTACCACCTGTCAGGCGAAGTGGGAGGAAATGGTTCGCAGCTTGTGAAGATTTCCGCAACAGGCGCAGTGGACCAGCTGGAAAAGGGCAAATCCGTCCATGTGAACATAGATTCTCTGGAGACATCCATTATGGATGATTCCGTGAATGTGGTTCTCAGCGGTGAATACTACTACCAGCCGCTGGAAGGTGAAATCAGTCCTTTAGAGGGCGAGACCATGAATGTGCTGTCTGCCACGGAAGAGGAATGGACCAATGTAGGGATGGAAATGCTGTTTGGCGTCATGGGATTATGCAGCCAGCTGGGAATATCCATGTACTAATAAGATAAAAGGAATGGGAAGATATGTCTGCACGTCTGGTTTATCTCAGGCTTGAGCTGAAACGAGCATGTAAAAAGCTTCCCCACATCTTTGCAGGGGCAATCGTGCTGTTACTTTTAGCGGGTACGATTGCCCTTTTGTCAGCCAGGATGCTGTATGGGGAGACATCGGCAGGGAGGATTACCGTAGGGGTAGTGCTTCCTGAAGGAGATGCGGTGGCGAAAAAGGCGCTGGCCATGGTCAGTTCGCTGGAAAGCGTCAAGAGCATCTGCGATTTTGAATATATGAATAAAGAGGAATGCCTGGATAAGCTGAATGCAGGGAAACTATACGCGGTGATGGAGGTGCCGGAGGGTTTTGTGCAGGATATTATGAACGGAACCAATACTCCGGTGAAAATTCTGCTGCCCAGGGGAACCGGTCTGGAAAGCCGCATTTTCAAGGAACTGACCGACGCGGGCGCCTCCACTCTGGGAGCCGGCCAGGCGGGAATCTATGCGGGAGACGAACTGCTGTACCTTTATGGCATGGCTGATTCGGTGAGCGGCCTGGAGGCGGACCTGAACCGGATTTACATGGGTTACAGTCTGCCGCGTATGGATTACTTTAAGAATGTAAGGGTCAGCGCCACCGGCGATGTGGATACGATTCACTTTTACGGCATCAGCACCGCTGTGCTGTTCCTGCTGCTTAGCGCCATTCCGGTGTCAGCTTATCTTGCCTCAGGCTCCGCGTCCATGAAGGGTCAGTTGGCCCTTATAGGAGTGGGAAAAGGGACGCTGATTGCGGCAAGGATGTTGGGGCTGGGGATGCTGTTTATGGCGGTGGCCCTGTGTACAGCCCTGGGAGCGTCCTTTGCGGGACTGATAGAATTAAACCTGCCTGGACTGGCTGCCCTGCTGATGGTCTGCCTGGGGGCGGCGTCCATGGTGGTATTTATCTATCAGGCGGCCGGAAGCCTTATGGGAGGCGTTATGCTGCTGTTTCTGGCGGTGACTGCCATGCACTTTCTGTCGGGAGGATTTCTTCCCCTGGTGTTCCTGCCCGCCACCTTCCGGGCCGCGGCGCCGTTTCTGCCCAACTATATGCTGATGGAGGGAATGAAGCTGGTGGTTACGTCGTCCTTTAGCCTGGCAGTAATCATGAAGCTGGCAGCCCTGGCCCTGGCAGGGTTTCTGCTCAGCGTGGGAGCGGAGGTGGTCAGGGAATGAAGCGGGCCGCTATGTGGTTTTTTCTGTCATGCAAGCGTTATATGAGAAAATGGTCCTTTCTGTTTATCCTCCTGCTCCTGCCCCTGGGGGTGCTGGCAGCAGGCCAGGCCCAGAAAAAGGGGAGCCGGGACGTGAACATAGCCATCAGTGTGGAGGAGAGCGGGGAGAACGCGCTGGGCAATGCCCTGGCGGACAGCCTTGTGAACCGGCCGAGAGGAGAGGACGCGGGAATGTTCCGCTTCTATCTGTGCCGCGGCGAGGAAGCGGTAAAGGCAGAAGTGGCATCCCGGCGGGCGGAATGCGGTTATGTGGTATATGCCGGACTGGAGGAGAAGCTGGATGCCAAATCCTATAAGCGTTCCATTGGCGTATATTCGGCGCCGTCCACCGTGGCTGCGGCCCTTTCCACGGAGACCGTGTTTGCCGCTCTTATGGAGATATACGATGGGGAATTGCTGGCGGATTATGTGGCTGAAAATGAATTGTTTGACCCTCTGGGAACGGCAGGCGGCGAAGCCAGGGAGAAAGCAGCCGCACAGGCAAGGGAGCTTTACGCAAAATGGCTGGAGAGCGGTTCCACCTTCCGGTTTCAGTACCAGTTCCAGGGCAGGGATGGAGAGGACAGAGACGTTGCCGGCAGCCAGCCAGATGTATTTCCCGTCAGAGGTCTGGTGGCTGTTTATGTGTTCGTCACCGGTCTGTATGGGGCTGTAGTCATGTGCGGTGATGAGGAGCGGGGATTGTTCCTTCCGCTTTCATACGGATACAGGATACCCTGCCGTGTGGCTTCCATGGCGGCTCCTGCTGTCATGGCCGGCGTATCAGGCCTGCTGGCCTTGTGGGCGGGAGGCGTGATGACATCCCTGCCAGGAGAGGCCGCGGTTATGGCCGTTTACTGCTGCGTTGTCATAGGGGCGGCCTGGATTCTGCGCCTGGTATGCCGCAGGCAGCAGGTCCTCTGCTGCATCATACCATTTCTGGTCATTGGAAGCCTTGTATTCTGCCCTGTTTTTGTGGATGCAGGGAGGTTCTTTCCGGGACTGGACCAGGTGGGCGGGCTGTTTCCGCCGTGGTATTATCTGCAGGTATTCAGGTGATTTGAAAATTGGATATAGTAAGATGTGAATGCTGAAATACAACAAAGCATACGCATACCGAAAACCGGGGCCAAAATCCTCCATCACGGATTTCAGCCCCGGTTTTAATCCCTATATCAGTCTTTGGTAAAGTACATGGAGATTCCCTGTCCGCCGCCAATGCACATGCTTACCATGGCATCCTTTTTGCCGGTCCGCTGCAGTTCATAAAGCACCTTTACAGCCAGGATAACGCCGGTTGCGCCGATGGGATGGCCGATGGAGATTCCTCCGCCGTAAATATTTACTTTATCGGGATCCAGACCAAGGTCGCGCCGTACGGCAAAGGCCTGGCTTGCAAAGGCCTCGTTGATTTCAAACATATCAATGGCCTTAAGGTCCAATCCCAGTTTGGCTGCCAGCTTTTCGCTGGAGAGCTTGGGAGCGTATCCCATGACGGCCCCGTCGTTGCCGGCGACCGTGTAGCCTTTAATGGTAAGGAGAGGCTTGACGCCCAGGGCGTTTGCCTTTTCCCTGGACATGACAACCACTGCGGCAGCGCCGTCATTCAAGCTGGAGGAATTACCCGCGGTTACGGTTCCGCCCTTTACAAAGCACGGTTTTAAGCGCTCCAGCTTTTCTATGGTCTGGCTGGCCCTGGGGCCTTCGTCAGTGTCAAAGACAGTAATGTTTCCTTTTCTGTCCTTTAATTCCACCGGAAGAATTTCATCTTTGAATTTACCGGCTTCGATGGCTGCCGCTGCCCTCAGGTGGCTTTCCAGGGCATACTGGTCCTGCTCCTGGCGGGTCACATTGTATTTCTCGGCTACATTTTCAGCTGTCACGCCATTGTGGTAGGGGCCTAAGGGCCAGGTCAATATATCGATGACGCCGTCCTCAAACACCTTGTGTCCCATCCTGGTGCCCCAGCGGGCGTCCTTTACGTAGTAGGGAAGCTGGGAAATGTTCTCGGTGCCCGCAGCAACCACCACGTCCGCAAATCCTGTCTGTATCTCCATCATTGCGTCGGCAATGGCTTGAAGGCCCGAACCGCACTGACGGTTGACGGAATACGCGCATGTTGATTCGGGAAGCCCGGCCTTCAGGCTGACGGCCCTGGCCACAAAACCGCATTCCGCAATCTGGCCCACCTGGCCTACGATGGTCTCATCTACATCAGAGGGCTCTATACCGGCACGCTTCACTGCCTCTTTTACAGCCATGGCGCCCATATCAATGGCGGAAATATCCTTGAGGCTTCCGCCGAAAGAGCCGACGGGAAGCCGGACTCCGCTGACAATTACTACTTCTTTTAAATTTTCCATATCCGTATCCTCCTACTGTTTTATATGATTAAAGAATCATGCCGCCGCCCACGTTGATTACTTCGCCTGTTATGTAGTCTGCCTCGTCAGAAGCCAGGAAAGCAACCATGTTGGCTACGTCCCCAGGGCTGCCGGCTCTGCCCATAGGTATCTTGCTTATCATGGTATCCCATACCTTTTCAGGTACGCCGCGGGTCATGTCCGTGTCGATAAAACCGGGGCAGATGGCATTGCAGGTGACGCCCTTTCTTGCCAGCTCACGGCAGGCTGTCTTGGTAAGGCCCACTACGCCGGCTTTGGAGGCGGCATAATTGGCCTGTCCGATATTCCCCAGCCAGCTGGCGGAGGAGATGTTGATGATGGCGCCGCTTCCCTTTTCCCTCATAATCTGAGCCGCATACTGGACACAGTAGAATGTGCCGGTCAGGTTGACCGCGATGACCTGATCCCACTGTTCCGCGGTCATTTTGTGCAGCATGGCGTCACGGTTGATTCCGGCGTTGTTGACAATGACATCCAATGTGCCGAAAGACTCCACGGTAAAGTCCATCATTGCCTTTACCTCGTCCTGCTTGGCTATATTGACAGCAAAGGCCTTGGCTGTGCTGCCTAAAGCGTTAATTTCATCAGCGGTTGCAGAGGCTGTTTCCATTGACATGTCTGCTGCGATGACCTTGGCGCCTTCGGCCGCCAGTTTTAAGGCAATTCCCTTTCCCAGACCGCGGCCTGCACCTGTTACAATTGCGGTTTTGTTTTCTAGTCTCATGACAAATCCTCCTTTAATATGAATATGTTATTGGAACTGTTCAGGACGGAGACTCTTCTTGACCGAAAAAGCCGTCCTGAACTGTTGCGTATTAATTAGAAAATATATACTTTCTCAGTCCAAAGGGAGCCCCCTCCATGAAAATAGCCATGTCCATCTCCTTCAGATCAGGGCTGATTCGGGGAGTGAATTCCATCAGGTCCAGGACCTGGGTCTGGATATCAATTCCGGGGGCGATTTCGGTCAGGGTCAGTCCTTCCGCCTGCAGCTCAAATACGGCCCGTTCTGTTACGTAGTGCATTTTCTGGCCCTTTTCTCTGGCAATTTTGCCGTTGTAGGAAACCTGTTTAATCCGGTTGACAAATTTTATTAAGGAGCCCTCCTGGTTGATATGAAGCCTTCCTCCCTCAAAGGTGCAGTCCAGCCCTTTAGCGGTAAAGGAAGAACAGAAGACCACATGTTTGGCGTTGGTGGTGATATCGATGAAGCCGCCTGCTCCCGTGGGCTTCGGCCCTAAACATGTGGCGTTGACATTTCCCTGGGCGTCCACCTCGCCTGCGCCCATGTAGGTGACATCCACGCCGGGTCCATTGTAATAGTCAAACTGGTCGTCGTGCCGGACCAGGGCAAACTGGTTTTTGGCGATTCCAAAGTCAATGCCGCCCATGGGAATGCCTCCATAGATACCGGATTCCACGGTGATGGTCACATCCTCCGACATGCCCTCCTCCGTGATAATGGGGCCTACTACATCATTGGGAATCCCGGTTCCCACATTCAGCACATCGTCAGGCGACAGCTCCATCAGCGCCCTGCGCCCTATGACCTTGCGCAGCGAGATGGGGAGGACGTCATCGGATGATACAGGCGCCTTGGTATCCCCGCAGTAGGCAGGGTCCATATAGAAACTGTGGGTCTGCCTGTGATCCTCCTCGGGATTGGGGCAGATGACAACCGCATCAATGAATACGCCCGGCACAATCACGCGCTTGCAGTGGAGGGAACCGGCTTTGACTTTATATTTTGCCTGGGCCAGCACCTTGCCCCCGAATTTTTTGCATGCCATGACGGCGGAGAACACTTCCAGATGCATGGCCTCCTCGTCCGTGGTCAGATTGCCGTATTCATCCACATAGGTTCCCCGGATGATGCAGTAATCCAGAGGAATGGGTTTGTAGCGCATATATTCTTCGCCGCCAATAGTAACCACCTCGCTGATATCGGGGGCGCTCATGGTGATTTCGTTCATTTTGCCGCCGTCAATCCTGGGGTCTATGAAGGTCCCCAGGCCCACCTTGGTAATCTTTCCCGGCTCGCCTCCGGCCATGCTGCGGTATAGCTGGGCAAATTGGCCCTGGGGAATGCAGTAGGCCAGAATCTTGTTGTCCGCAATCAGCTGCATCATCCTGGGCTGCAGTCCCCAGTGGCCTCCGATGATTCTGGAGAGCATGGTCTCATGGGCAAAATGCTGGATTCCCCGGTCCCGGTCGCTCTGCCCGCAGGAATGGACCAGAGTCAGCCCTCTGGGGCTTCCTGTTTCCAAAAAGCGCTGTTCAATGGCCTTGAGAATGGTTTCGGCCGCCGACACCAGGGTCATGCCGATGGTTGCCACAGTTGCGTTGTCGGCAATCATGGCGGCAGCTTCTTCGCCGGTGATAAAAACTGGTTTTCTCATTTTTGTGTAACCTCCTTAATGTTCTGGCTGCATGAAAAGTTTCCGTATGGCTGATTTGTTTACTTTGTTATTGGGTGTGAGAGGGAGCTCGTCCAGGAAGATGATGCGGGAAGGAATCATGTATTTGGCAATCCTGCATTTCAGCAATTCCTGTATCTGCTGTTCCGTCAGAATGCTTTCGGGAGACAGCTTCACCGCGGCCACAGGCACCTCGCCGTATATATCATGGGGAATTCCCACCACGGCCGCCTCATCGATCCCGTCCAGCCTGTACAGCTCATTTTCAACATCAAAGCTCCATATTTTTTCTCCGCCCCGGTTTATCATGTCCTTTTTCCGGTCCACGATAAACAGATACCCCTCCCCGTTAAAATATCCCAGGTCTCCGGTACGGAGCCAGCCGTCTCCGTCCAGCCCGCCGGTTCCCTTTTGATAATACCGGTCCAGGACAACGGTCCCCCTGACCGCGATTTCCCCTACCTGGCCTGTCTGCATCTGTGAACCTGAGTCGTCCAGTATGCAAAAGCAGGTGCCGGGAATGGGAAGGCCCGAGGAACCAATGTAACTGCTGGTGGAGGCATCGCCCGGAAAGATGGTGGCAGGCGAGCATGTCTCGGTCAGCCCATATACGGTGTGAAATGCGGCGCAGGGCAGCCAGCGGTGGATCTCTGTCAGTTTTTCCTTTGACATGTTGCTGCTTCCGCAGGCCAGAAGCCTGAGACTGGGAAGGGAAGGAAAACTGTCCTTTTTCCTTAGCAGCAGGGAAAATACAGCGGGTGCGGAGTGGAGGAATGTGATTTCCTTGTCGTTTACATCCCTGAGAACCCTTTTGGCATCAAAGAACTTGTGCAGGTAAACGGTTCCGCCTGCATACAGGGTCAGCCCCAGAAGCGCCACCAGCCCGGTTACCAGATAGATGGGGATGGGAATGAGGGTTGAGTCCCTGTCCGTTATCTGGAAAATTCTTTGGTAGGAGACAATGGCGTGCATGATGCTGTAATTCTTGATAATGACTCCCTTGCTCTGAGAGGTGGTGCCGGAGGTGAACATGATGAGCGCGTCATCCTCTTCCCTGCCAAGAGACGGCACAGGGCTGAGATAGGAGGCGCACAGGTGGGAAAAACCAAATCCGTTCTTACCCCGTCCGGGCTTCATGATATGGACGCCGGAGGTTTCTAACGGCACAAACCAGTCATAAAACTTTTCATCACACAGGATGTACTGGAGATCGGCCTTTGCCGTCAGTGAAAGCACTTCGTTCCGGCTGTATTTACTGGGCAGCGGTATGACCACGGCTCCCAGCTTTGTAAGAGCCAGGAAGGTTACGCAGAATTCAACACTGTTGAACATCATGACGCCTGTCTTGGTTCCCGGCTTGATATCCGATATGTAATATAGGTAAGAAGAAAAATGGTCGGCCATGTCCCTCAGTTCCGTGTAGGTATAGGCGGTGCCGTTATCATCCACAGCGGCTGTCTTGTCCGGACGGCGTGCGGCAGATAAGGATAATGCGTCATATAAGTTGGCGGGAAGATTGGGATAGGTCAAATAAGTCTTGCCGGAAAAGGTCTTTTCTATCATATCCGCAGTATAAGAGCGATTCCAAAGAGTTGTTCCGTTAATCATAATTAATACCCCCCGTGTATTAGAGAAACCGATTTCGTTATTTAGGCTAATAGTAAACGAAAATGATTCAATAGTCAATAAGAAAAAATTATTTATTTTGGGCGGTACTTTATAATGGAGACAATATAATATAAAAAACAGTAAAAATATTATGCATATTGTATATCTGTTGAAGAAATGGGATTGTTTTAAAACAGGTGAATCTAAAGTATATGCACAATAATATTGATAAAAAATAAACAATTTTTAAAAAATACACAATATATGTACTGAAAATTTGTTGAAAAAGTAAAAAAGCATTAAAACAAGAGAAAAAGGGAAATAAACTTATTGATTTTAACGAAACCGTGTGCTATGCTTGGGACAACATAACGAAACTATTTTCTAAAAAGAACGAAACATAACGAAACTGAATCGCTAATTACGATTGGTGAACACAAACCACATAACGCAAAAGGAGGGGATTGATTCGTTTGGATACAGGGAAAGAGAGAGGGGGAAAAGGAATGATACTTGATTTAGAAGGACGCCGGGCGGTTGTCACGGGAGGCGGCAGGGGACTGGGATATGGAATTGCCCAGGCGTTGCACGGCTCCGGGGCAGAGGTAATCATAACCGGCAGGACAGGGAAGGCGTTGGAAGCTGCCGCGGAAATAGGAGGCAGCGGACCTTCAGCTTATGGAGTGACAGGAGATTTAAGTAAGAAGCAGCAGCGGGAAGCTGTCTGTGAGCGGATTATGGAGATTTACAACGGGCGTGTTGATATCCTGGTTAACGCGGCCGGAGCATTGAACAGATGCGCTGCTTTTGAGGTGCTGCCGGATGACTGGAATGAAGTAATCGAGCTTAACCTGAACGCCGTGTTCTTCATGTCTCAGAGGATTGGGAAGTCTATGGCGGCCCGTCATTACGGAAAGATTATCAACATAGCGTCCATGGATTCCTTTTTCGGCAGTGTTCTGGTTCCTGCCTACAGTGCCAGCAAAGGCGGAGTTGCCCAGCTGACAAAAGCGTTATCCAATGAGTGGGCGGCAGAAGGAATCAATGTCAATGCCATTGCTCCGGGATACATGGCCACGGCACTGACGGACACCATGAAGGTGAAGAATCCTGCCCAATACGAGGAGACCACCCGCAGGATACCCATGGGAAGATGGGGGACCGCGGAGGATCTTAAGGGGCTGGCTGTGTTTTTGGCTTCCGATGCCTCTGCTTATATATCGGGGGCGGTTATCCCGGTAGACGGAGGTTTTTTGGGGAGGTAGAAACAGGTGGAAACGCGTCGGTGAACGCGGAGCTGTTATCAAATTAGTTGGGAGGTAGTAACATGAATATATTTTTGCAGGCGGCTGCCAATGGGATTATGGTGGGCGGAATTTATGCACTCATAGGTATGAGCCTGACGCTGATTTTCGGAGTTATGAAGATTATCAATTTTTGCCAGGGCGAGCTGCTGATGCTGGGAATGTACATATCCTTTGTTCTGTTTGACCAATGCGGACTTGACCCCTTTGTGGCAATTCCCATTGTGGCGGTGGTAATGTTTGCGTTTGGGGCGCTTCTGCAGTCTACGCTGATTACGCGGTCCCTCCACGGAAATGACGATACCAATGTGTTGTTTTTAACGGTTGGTCTTGGAATTCTGTTCCAGAATGTAGCGCTTCTTTATTTCAAGTCGGATTACAGAACGGCCCAGAGTATGTTTTCCGAGAAAATCGTGCAGCTGGGAGCTATAAACTTAAGCCTTCCAAAGGTGCTGAGCTTTGTGATTCTTCTGGCGGTAACTATTCTGTTGTTTGCTTTCTTAAAGTATACCAATATAGGAAAACAAATTCGCGCCACTTCCCAGAACAGTACCGGAGCGCAGGTCTGCGGTATCAAGACAAAGATGGTCTATGCCACTACATACGGTCTGGGAGCCGCCATTGCGGGAATCACCGGAGCCTGTCTGATGTCCTTCTATTATGTATTTCCTACGGTTGGGGCCGTATATGGGACAAGGTCCTTCATTGTAGTGACCATGGGCGGACTGGGGAGCGTAATCGGAGCCTTTGTCAGCGGTATTGTGCTGGGACTTATGGAAACCGTGGGAGCGGTGGTTGTGGGTTCCTCCTTTAAGGATACCATTGTGTTCCTGGCATTTATATTGATTCTGGTAGTGAAGCAGACAGTGAAAACAAGACGGGGGTAGATAGCAATGAAGAAAAGAATAGGTTCCAGACAGATTTTATTATTGATTTTACTTCTAGTCGCGGCTGTGATACCCGTATTTGTCCGTATACCGTACCTGCTGTCGATTTGTGTGATGACATTTTACATGGCCAGCGCGTCTCTGGCCTGGAGTATCCTGGGCGGACTTACAGGCCAGATTTCCCTGGGCCATGCCTCCTTTATGGGACTGGGCGCATATATGTCAACCCTTTTGCTGGTTAAGCAGAATGTGTCGCCATGGATCAGCATTCCTCTGGTGTTTCTGTTTGTGGGAGTGTTAACCGCATTGCTGCTGTCTCCTTGTTTTGTTTTAAGAGGACCGTATTTTTCGCTGGTTACCATTGCTTTTGGAGAGGCGTTCCGCAATCTGATGACCAACTGGGATTTTGCCGGCAAGGGGCAGGGGCTTCTGCTTCCCTTTGGCGAAAATTCCCTGGCTCTGCTGAGATTCAAGAGCAAGGTGCCCTATTTTTATCTGTCACTTCTTATGGTAATAGCGGTATATCTGATTGTGCGAGCAATTGACCGTTCTAAGTTTGGATATGCCTTAAAGACGGTGAGGGAAGATGAAGACACGGCCAACGCAATCGGAATCAATCCACTCAAATATAAGGTGCTGGCGACCTTTGTCAGCTGCGGACTGATTGCTGTATGCGGAGTGTTCTACGCAAATTATATCCGTTTCATTAATCCGGATATCATGATTCAGGCGCAGTCCGTGGAATTCGTTCTTCCGGCTGTCATCGGAGGGATCGGAAGTGTGACAGGCCCCTTGATTGGAGCTATCATTCTTACGCCGCTGGCTCAGTATCTCAACTCTACCCTGAGCAGTATAGCGCCCGGAGCCAATCTGCTGGTTTACGCCATCGTTCTGATTGTGGTTATCCTGTTCCGGCCAAGGGGTATTATGGGCTGGTATAACGGCAGCAAATTCAAGGTAAAGGTCGATGAGATGTTTTACAGGCTTGACGGTAAAAAGTAAACCGGGAGAGGAGACGTTTTAAGTGGGCAATATATTGGAAATAAAGGATTTGAGTAAGAATTTCAAAGGACTGAAGGCTGTGGACGGAGTCAGCTTTGCTGTGGAGGAGGGCGGCATTACCGGGCTCATCGGTTCCAACGGAGCCGGAAAAACAACGGTATTCAATATGATCAGCGGCGTGTTCCCGCCTACGGCCGGTCATATTATCTATAAAAATAAAGAAATTACCGGCATGAAGCCATACCACTACACGTCCATGGGAATTGCCAGGACATTCCAGATCATGAAGCCTCTGGCATCCATGTCTGTATTGGATAACGTTGCCTCTGGCGCTTTGTATGGAAGAAAAAAGTATAAATCAGTGAAAGAGGCAAAGGAATACGCGGAGGAAATCCTGCATTTTACCGGATTGTACGAGCGGAAGGACTGGCTGCCGGGAGAAATGGGCACCCCCTTTAAGAAACGCCTGGAACTGGCCAGAGCCCTGGCCACGGACCCTGATATGCTGCTTCTGGATGAGGTTATGGCTGGCCTGAATCCCACGGAAACAGACGAGGCGGTGGAGCTGATTCGCAAAATCAATGAGAACGGAACCACCATACTGCTGATTGAGCATGTTATGAGAGCCGTGGCCAATCTCTGCCAGAAGGTGGTTGTGATGCATCACGGTGAGAAAATAACGGAGGGAACTCCGGAGATGGTAATGAATGACCCCTATGTCATCGAGATTTATCTTGGTAAGGAGGAGCATTGATATGGCAGACAGGTATTTTAAGGTAAATAAAATCAATGTCCGGTATGGGGACATTCAGGTGCTTTGGGATATTGAATTTACAGCGGATAAAGGGGAAATCGTAGCCCTGGTGGGAAGCAACGGAGCGGGGGAGAGCACGGCAGTCAAGTCCTGCGCCGGTCTGCTCAGGCCGTTTCAGGGAAATATCTGTTTGGATGGACATGATCTCACCGGTGCGGCCTGCAGAACCTTTATTGACCACGGGATTATCCTGGTTCCGGAGGGCAGGCAGTTGTTTCCTTCCATGACAATCTATGAGAATCTGGAGATGGGAGCCAGCAGCAAGGCGGCGAAGGCGGCTAAGAAGGATACCATTGAGCGGATTTATAACTGGTTTCCTAAACTGAAGGACAGAAAGAACCAGCTGGCAGGCACCTTAAGCGGAGGCGAACAGCAGATGCTTGCCTTTTCCAGGGGCATGATGGGGCTCCCAAAGCTTCTTATCATGGATGAACCCTCGCTGGGACTGGCCCCCAACATTGTGGACATCATATTCTCCATCGCGAAAGAGGTGGCGCAGGAGTCCGGGCTTACCATTATTCTGGTGGAACAGGATGTAAGGAAGGCGCTGAGGATTGCCAACAGGGGCTATGTGATTGAAAATGGCCAGATTACCGTATCTGGCACAGCGGAAGAACTTTTGGACAACGATGAGGTGAAAAAGGCGTATCTTGGATTTTAGAGCGTGTGCGGAATGAAAATGAAAGATGGCCCTTATATGGGTTAATCAAATAAAAGGAGGAGAAATACATGAGGAAACAATTGGTGGCATTGACATTAAGCGTTGCTGTGGCAGCGGGTATGCTGTCCGGGTGCGGGGGATATGGTTCTGGTTCAGGAGGACAGAGGGAGGCTGCAAAGCCCGCGGGCACGGCTGGGGGAGCGGCTTCGGAGGCCGCGGCCGCTGGCAGTGACAGCGCAGCGCAGCCGGCGAAGGAGTCCGCGGCTGACGGGGAGCCGATACTGATTGGCGCGCTGTATCCCATGACGGGAGCGCTGGCTGATTCGGGCCAGAACATGAAGGACGGCATTGACCTGGCTGTGGAGGAAATCAATGCGGCAGGGGGAATAAGCGGCCGTCCTATCCGGATTGTATACGGTGATACCCAGGGGGCCAATGCCACGGGCATGACTGAGATGGAGCGTTTGATTACACAGGATAAGGTGATGGCGGTAATGGGCGCATATCAGAGCGGCGTTACCGAGGTAGTGTCCCAGGTGGCGGAAAACTACCAGGTGCCGATGATAACAGCCAATGCCACGTCGGACTCCCTTACTTCTCACGGATACGAGTATTTCTTCCGCCTGGCGCCCACCAATATGATGTTTATACGTGATATGGAGCGGTATCTTCTGGATTTGTCAGCCAAGGATCCTGCGGATGATATTGATGTGAAGAGTGTTGCGGTCTGCGCGGACAACACCGAATTGGGACAGCAGACAGCAACCTGGGCAAAATACTTTGTGGAAAAGAACGGACTGGAGTTTAAGGGCGAGGTTCTTTACTCCCAGGGCGCGGCGGATTTGACCAGCGAGGTGCTGCAGTTAAAGTCCCTGAATCCGGACGCTCTCATTGTTGACAATTATGTATCGGATGCAATCCTCCTTACAAAGACCATGAATGAGCAGGGATACAAACCTAACATTATGATAGCCAAGGCAAACGGTTATACGGAATCCTCCTATCTGCCGTCCGTGGGCGGTCTTGCAAACGGAATCCTTACAGCCACGGAATTCCTGCCTGGAGACAAGGGGACCAAGGTTTCGGATGCGTTTAAGGCAAAGTACGGTGTTGATATGAACGGGCATTCCGCTGAGGCGTACACGGTGGTGTGGATATTCAGGACAGCCCTTCAGAACCTGGCGGATGCAGGCGGGGAGATTACCTCTGAAGCGTTAAAGGATGAGCTGAGCGCTCTGGAAATTAAAGAAGCCTTCCCGGGAGGCGAGGAGATTATTCTTCCTTATGATACCATCAAGTTCTCCGAGTCTGAATTTAACGGTATTCCTTATAAGAATACCAACATGGACGGCAAGCTGACAATCGCTCAGTTCCAGGATGGTTCGCTTGTTACTGTATGGCCGTTTGAAATTGCAAAACACGATACCATTTATCCGGCGCCGTTCAATTAAGGATGACGGGCGAAAGGGGGGACAGCTGGGGCTGCTCCTCCTTTTTCGATTCTCGCAATACCGATTGCATTACATTTTTACTTATATTATAATAATAGCAAGACGCTTATTGGGATAGGTGGATCACAGCCATGTTATTTCAAAGCAGATAAGGAAGTAAGAGAATGAGTATCCAGAAAAAAGATAAGTATACTATTTCCGACGTGGCCCGGATGCTGGGGGTATCGCGTTCCACTATTTCCAGAGCCATGAATAATTCTCCGGGAGTCGGGGAGGAGCTGCGCAAAAAGGTGCTGGATTTTGTGGAGGAGATAGGTTATCAGCCTAATACAATAGCCAGAAGTCTGAGCAAGGGCAGACAGAGCATCATCGCGCTGATTGTCAGTGACATCCGTAATCCGTTTTATGCGGATCTTACCTTCTACATTCAGAAGATTCTTCACAACAATGGATATATGCTGATGGTCCTGAACAGCGAATATGATATCAGACGGGAAAAAGAGTTCATTCATATGGCTATCCAGTTTAATTTTTCAGGTGTGTTTTTGCTTACTGCCCAATCAGAGGAAATTGAAGAGGAATTAGAGAATATTGAGATTCCGGTTGTGCTGGTAAACAGGATCCTGGGGTCCTATGAAGGGGATTCCGTGCTGTCGGACAATTTTAAGGCCGGTTACATTGCGACCATGCACCTAATTGAGCTGGGGTATCCGGAGATAGCCTTTGTGAAGGGGCCGGATGTCTCGTCGGCGTCGGAGCAGCGTTTCAGGGGATACAGACAGGCGCTGGAGAATTACCGGCTCCCTTTTAAGGAACAAAATGTATTCAAAGGTGATTTGAAGCTGGACACGGGAAGCGAACTGGCAAAGATTTATATATCGGATTTGAAGAACCGTCCAAAGGGAATCGTGGTTTCCAACGATATGATGGCCATTGGGTTTGTTGAGCGCTGCCGGGAGTCGGGGGTTAAGATTCCGGAACGGATTTCCGTGGTGAGTTTCGACAATATTGTTTTTTCGTCCCTCTATGACATTGGCCTGACAACGGTGAGCCAGCATGTCAGAGAGATGAGCGAGCACGCTGCCCGTCTGATGTTAAAGCAGCTGAAAACCCCCCGGGAAAAGCCGGAACGGGTGATACTTGACCCTACATTGATTGTGCGCAGAACCACATGCCCGTATGTTCCTGAACAGGATGGGGAATAGGCGGAGGCGGGGAGGCCTGGAGGCGCCGGTCTGTCTGCCGCCGGGCCGGTCTGTCTGCCGCCGGGCCGGTCTGTCTGCCGCCGGGCCGGTCTGCCGCGGGAAATGGGATAAACGAAAAACAGGAATCTCCATCATGGAAATTCCTGCTTTCTGCCTGCAGAAGATGGGAGTCGAACCCACAAGGTATTACTACCACACGGACCTGAACCGTGCGCGTCTGCCAATTCCGCCACTTCTGCATTTTGTTTTGTGCTGCTGCTCTGCTCAAGCAACGAAGGTTATTATAAATGAGTAACAGCGATTTGTCAATATTGTTTTTCAAATTTTTTATAGAATTTGGTTTACGAAAAAAATTAAAAAAATTTGTCAAAAATGGTTGCCAAGTTGAAAAATCTATGCTATACTACCATTCGTGTTGCGGGAGTGCTGGAATTGGCAGACAGGCAAGACTAAGGATCTTGTGGGTGTATGCTCGTGTGGGTTCAAGTCCCATCTCCCGCATTTTAGAGAAAGGAATCCTTCCAAAGAGGGTTCTTTTTTGTATTATAGGGTGCGCCCAGCTAAGGGCTTGAAATTTAGTGGGTGAGAGTCCCACGGTGTAAGGTACAAGCTATACCGCATCAAGCGAGTCTTGGGTGGACAGCAGCGATGTTGCCTGCTAAGCGTAGACAGCGGGATTGCAGGGCATAGCCGTATATAGCTTCGATATTAAAATGAAATTGGGAAGGCAGAAGTGCTCCTATACACTGAAAGCAACACAGCTGTAGTCGTTAAGAGCGAGAATGCAGCTGCTTCCCCGGGGTTTTAAGGCTGGTCATGTAATCAAGGATTTTAAGTCAACTGGGGAGGTCTGCCAGGCTCCGGGCAGGTTGCGTAAGCCCGGTATACGGAACAACGGTAGAAAGGAGAACCGTAAATGGCCGGCAGAAGTCGGATGGCCGAATAGTACACAGCAAAAAAAAGCGGTGGAAGTCGAGAGAGACCTGTCCTCGCAGGTCAGCCATGCAAAGTCATATCAAAGAGGAAACATAATCTGTACGCAGAGACAGGAGAAATTATGGAAACGAAATTGGCGAGAATATCACAGTTGTCAAGCGAACATCCGGAAATGGTATTTACGTCCATAGGGCATCTGATTAATAAAGAGTTACTGAAAGAATGCCACAAGGAGATGGATGGAAAGAAAGCGGTAGGAATTGATGGAATTACCAAAGAGGACTACGAAGTAAATTTGGAAGAAAACTTAGATGAATTAATCAGGAAAATGAAGAAGAAGGCATACAAGCCCAAACCGGCAAAACGGGTGGAAATACCAAAAGAAAATGGAAAGACCCGCCCGCTCAGTATATCCTGCTATGAGGATAAGTTAGTACAGGAAGCGCTAAGGCGAATACTGGAAGCAGTGTTCGAGCCCCATTTCTACGAAGAAATGATGGGATTCCGCCCAGGAAGGAACTGCCACATGGCATTAAGGAGACTGAATGGGATGCTGGAAAGGGAAAAGACGAATTGGGTGCTGGACGCAGACATTAAAGGGTTTTTCGACCATTTAGACCATGAATGGATAGTAAAGTTCATAGAATCGCGGATAAAAGACCCGACCATTATCAGACTGGTAAGACGGATGCTGAAAGCGGGAATCATGAGAGATTTCAGATATGAGGAGACAGAAGAAGGGGCAGGCCAAGGCTCGGACTGCTCCCCGGTCATAGCCAATATATATATGCACTATGTGCTGATATGGTGGTTCAGGGAGAAAGTACAGCCAGTGATGAGAGGATATGCGGGGCTGGTAGTCTATGCGGATGATTTTGTGGGATGCTTCCAATATAAATCAGATGCAGAAATATTTTATGAACACTTAAAGCGCAGAATGAAGTACTTTGGACTAGAATTGGAGGAAAGCAAGACAAGGTTGATTGAATTTGGCCGATTCGCAGAAAGTAACCGGAAAGACCGGGGAAAAGGGAGGCCGGAGACGTTCACATTCCTGGGATTCACGCATTACTGTTCGCATGGCAGGACGGGAAAGTTCAGAGTAAAGAGGAAAACCAGTAAGAAAAAGCTTGCAAAGAAAAGCAGGGAAATAAACGCCATGATAAGAGACATGAGGTTTCTGGAGATAAACAGGATAGTAAAGAAACTAAATGAAGTACTGACTGGTTATTATCATTATTACGGAATTACTGACAATTCAAGAAGCCTGAACTCATTCAATAATGTGGTATGGTTTAGGTTATTCTACTGGCTGAACAGAAGAAGTCAGAGAAGGAGCTATACGAAGGAAGGATATAAGGAACTAATGAGACAGTTCCCGCTTGTGCGGCCACGTATTTATGTCAGTATATACGGATAACTGTAGATGTATTAGCTTTGCAGGGAGCCGGATGCGGGAAAGCTGCATGTCCGGTTCTGAGAGGGGTAAGCCCTGTAAGGGGCTTACCTACTTACCAAAGTCCTTGCTGAAATAAAGTTATGTAAACTAATGATTCTGCCAAAGGAGGGTATAGAAAACAGACGGTGATTTAGAACAGGTCGATATAGAACCCTTCTTCCCATCCATCATCGTCGAGGTCGTCATCTTCAGTTAAAAAGTAATGCATATCCAATAAATCAGAATCGGTCATATTTCTGACCAGTTTGGGTGTCATTCCTTCTGGAGGATTTTTGATGTATTTTTGTCTGAGTTCATCCACATATCTTTGATTCATTTGCAACTGCCTCCCATCTGTAATAAATGTAGTATGAAGCAGATGGGAGAGAAAGTCAAGCAGAGCGGGACCGGGGATAAAGGCCATGCCTTATCCTTGTCCTTTTGTATAATTCATCCAGAGGAACCCGTTCATGTTTATGGTACAGCTCTAGAAAGACCATTTCATGTCTGCAGTTTGGGCATTGCAGGGGGTCGTACCCCATGGTAAGAAGGAAAAGCTTACGCCAGGTGTTGAAATCGAGGAGAATCCTGTGTTTGGATTTTGGGACTGCTTTATGGAGCTGATTGTCAATCTCCCGGTGTCTGGCATAAAGCCCATAGTACCGGGTCATCTTGAAGTTTTTTTCAGGTATATGCAGAATGAGCAGCTTAATGAAATCAATGGCGGGAAGAGTCTTTTTTACAAAAGAGTTGTCTTCATGCTTATTGTAATGGAAAGTCACCATCTCCCCATCGTAGGAATCAATCCTGGAAAGAGCAATGACAGGGCGGCCAAGATAACGGCTGACATAATTAATAATGGATTCTGGGTCGCAAAGATTGGGCTTGGCATAAACGTAGAATCCATTTCTGTCCCTATGGTAAACGGCGGCTTTCATCTTTTTAAAAGAGGGACCGATGCGTTTTTCCAGTTTATTTAACAAAACAGTCTGAAAGGATTTACGGAGGTAGGAATAATTGAAATATGTGACCTTGCGCCAGACACCATCATCAGAAAACCCGCCTTCGGTAAGGAGACAGTGGATGTGTGGATTCCAACCGGGAGGGCGACCGAAGGTATGAAGGACACAGATAAACCCAGGGACAAAGTTTTTGGATTTGTTCAGGGAGAAAAAATATTCTTTGATGACATCAGAAACAGCCTCGAAAAGGCAGTTAAGCAGAGTGCGGTCTTCGAGGAAAAAGCGGCGGAGGGATTCGTCAATGGTGAAGACGAGATGGCGATGGGTACACTGTATTAATTTAAAAGACATAGCGGCAGACCTGTCATTGGAATACTTAGCGCCGCAGGAGGGGCAAAACTTGGAGTGGCAGCGGAAAGGAACGAACTTGAGGTTACCGCAATGGGGACAGCCATACATGGCGCCACCATAAGAAGGATCCCCGCAGTTAATGACCTTATCAATGTTTTCCATGACGACAGGTCTGGGTTTTATATCGTATTCAATGATTTCGTAATAGTCTCTGAGCATCTTCTGAATCACATTCATGAGATTATTATGGAATAAAATGACGCAAAAAACAAGCCCTAATTCCCCTCATGAATGAGGGGCTAGGGGAGTTGAGGTGCCGAAGGCACTTTCTTGCGACGCGGCTGTAAAGGAGATGGGGCAGAGGGCAGGGACGATTGTGATGCCCTACGGCGGTACCACTTTGCCGGTTTTGGCCGGGAAGTAAACGGACAGGAGCGCGAACAGGCGGGGAAGGGATAAGCTTTTGTCCCCTGTTACCATTATATTTACTTGGACATTTGCGAAAATGAAATATGTTAGGGTATGCCGGATTAAACAGGGGAAGAGGACAGAGTATGAGTTATCACAGGCAGAAATAGAGGACATCAAACAGTATATTCCCCAGGCATTAAGGGAAATGGGAGTCAATGAGCAGAATCCCCAGGCAAGGGGATTTTACGAACACATGGGATTTCATGTGTATAAAAGAACGGAAACGGACGGACAGGGAATATGCGTCTTATATTGATTATAAGACAATCGGCCTTCTGTTTTGCCTGATGACCGTGATGGCAGGGCTTCAAAGCCTGGGAGTGTTCAAAAAAGCAGGGGAGCGGCTTCTGGGGTATGTGAAGGGTCCGGGGGCTGTGTCTGCCGTGCTGGTGCTCCAGACCATTGCGGCAAATCTGGGAAGTATGCTGACGCCCATTGGCAATCCCCAGAATCTTTATCTGTATTCAAAAGCCGGTTTAAGCGCGGGCCGGTTTATGGAGCTGATGGCGCCCTACACAGCGGTATCCTTAGGAATGCTGGGGATCTGCCTGGCCGTAGCGGCCGTGAGGAACAGGATGCCGGAAAAGGAGAAAAACGGCGGGGAACAGGGGCCTGTTTCTGGCTGTGGATTATTCCCTTCTCCTGACATTCTGCGCGTTTTTTGTATTCATCGGCAATATGGGAAGAGTGCCTGCCTTCTGCCGGTTCCTGGGCCGGATTCTGGAGGGCCGGGAAATCATCACCTGCGTGGGAGCCAGCCAGGTTATCAGCAATGTGCCAGCCGCCCTTTTGCTGTCCGGATTTTCCGGGGATTACAGTGCGCTGATTGTGGGGACGAATCTGGCAGTGCTTCTTGTGCTGGCTTTGTGGGTTATCCCCTTTTAAAAAAGGATTTCCGATGCTATACTTAAGTCAGAGCATGTTACGGATTGCGCCGGGCTGGCGGATTGTACCGGGCTGGCGGATTGTACCGGGCTGGTGGATTGTACCGGTCCGGCGGAACGTACCGGACGGAAAGGATAGGCATTATGGCTGTGATTGGAGGAATCATGGTGCCCCATCCGCCTCTGATTGTGCCGGAGGTGGGCAGAGGGCAGGAGATTCTCATTAAGGATACCATTAAAGCATACCAGGAGGCAGCCGGGATGGCAGCGGAGCTGAAGCCGGATACCATTGTGGTGATTTCGCCGCATGCGGTGATGTACGCGGACTATTTCCATGTATCGCCGGGAAAGAAAGCCAGGGGAGACTTTGGCCAGTTCATGGCCCCGCAGGCAGGGGAAGAAGCCGTATATGACGAAGCTTTCGTAAGGGAACTGGACGGACTCTGCGGGGAGGATGATTTTCCCATGGGTACAGAGGGAGAGAGGAAAAAAGAGCTGGACCATGGAACGCTGGTCCCGCTGCATTTTATCCATCAGCATTACAGGGATTACAAGCTGGTGCGAATCGGCGGATCCGGACTGTCCTTTGCCCACCATTACCGGGCAGGCCGGTACATTGCCATAGCAGCAGAAAATCTGGGACGCAGGGTATTCATTGTGGCCAGCGGGGATTTGTCCCATAAACTGAGAGGGGACGGGCCTTATGGCTACAGCGTCCAGGGGCCGGAGTATGATGAGCGGATAATGGACGTTATGGGAAAGGCGGAGTTTGGGGAGCTGCTGGCATTTTCAGAAAGTTTCTGCGAAAAGGCGGGGGAATGCGGCCACCGCGGCTTTACCATGATGGCGGGAGCCATGGATGGAAAGGCAGTCATGCCCAGGCGTCTGACCTATGAGGGACCCTTTGGGGTGGGCTATGGGATTTGCACGTTCCGGGTGACCGGGGATGACGATGGGCGCAGATTCCTGGAAACATATGAAAGCTGCCGGAAGGAAGCCTGTAAAAAACGGCGGATGGAAGAGGATGCTTATGTGTCTCTTGCCCGTGCAGTGCCCGTAAGTCCTGAGGAGCTGGCCAAAAAGGCAGCAGAGCTGGTTCAGATTGCCAGGGAGTATTTAAGATATGTGTGGACCGGTAACTGCTGAGCGGAAGCCGCCATGCGTGTAATCTTTTCAAACCATGCAAAGTTTGTACGGGTGCCTCAGCCCGCTTCGCTGTCCCTTTATTTTAACAGCGGTACCAGGGGACAGGAAGGGGCAGTCACCATGGTGATTTTTAAGTTAAACAGGTCTGTGTGAGTGACAGGAAATAAATTTAATTGCCGGACATCGCAATTCGCAAATGGCGGGCAGGAAATGGAGGTGCAGGATGGATTTCAGATACGAGACAGTAATTCCCAATGACGATCTGCCCTTTCGGATGTTCATATTCGAGGGAAGGGATGGAAATTACCGGGTCAGCAAGCATTGGCACCAGTCAGTGGAACTGTTTCTTGTGTTGGAGGGAACGCTGGATTTCTTCATCAATTCCAGGCAGTATACATTGAAGCACAATGATTTTGTCATTGTGAATCCCAATGAAATCCATTCCATTGAATGCCCTGACCCCAATATTACCATTGTGCTCCAGATTCCAATGAAATCCTTTGAGGGGTATATGAGTGATGAGTCCTGCATCACCTTTGCGGACAGGGAAGAAAGTCAAAAGGCCAGGCTGGTGTCCCTGGTCACTGCCATGTACCGGACGTATGAGCAAAGGGAATTCGGCTACCGCCTGAAGGTAAAGAGCCAGTTCATGGAGTTCCTCTATCTGATTGTGACAGAGTTTAGGATTGAGCAGATCGATAAGGTCCAGGTACAGCAAAAACGCCATTTGGATAAGCTGTCCCAGGTGACACAATATATGAAGGAGAACTATGACAAGGAACTGAGTCTGGAAATGGTTGCGTCCAGGTTTGGCTTTACACCCTCCTATCTCTCCCATATGTTCAGGGAATATGCTCAGGTGGGATACCGCACATACCTGATGGATTTGAGGGTAAAGTATGCCATGCGGGAATTGCTGAATTCGGACCGTTATGTGGGGGACATTGCTCTGGATCATGGATTTGCTGATGCAAGGGCATTTGCCAAGGCATTCAAAAAGCGGTATGGCTGCCTGCCCAGCCAGTACCGGAAGCAGATGAATCAAAAACAGATGATCCGCAAGTCATCGTCAGATGAGTGAAGATCGCAAAAAAGTGCTGTTAGTTCGTAAAATAACAGCACGTTTTTTTTTCCTGTTTATATTATAATGGTTACCAGAGAAAACAGGCTGGTGCGGATGGAAAAACGTACGGGCCGATATAAGGAGGTATGAACATGGGGATGACAGTCAGGAAGGTGGCGGATCCGGCGTTTAAAGCCTATGGAAGGGTCATCACAGGTTATGATTTCAGCGGTCTTTTAAAGGCAATGGAGCATACGCCCCTGCCGGAGGATGTTATTTATATTCCCTCGCTGCCTGAGATGGAGGCCCTGTCTGATGCAAAGGAGCTGGAACGCGGGATCTACGGCCAGATGCCGATTCAGATAGGATGCTGCAACGGACACAACAAGAAACTGAATGCAGTGGAATATCACCGGGATTCAGAGGTAGACATTGCTGTGGACGACCTGATACTGATATTGGGAAAACAGCAGGATATTGAGGAAGACCATACATACGATACATCCAGGATGGAGGCATTTCTGGTTCCTGCGGGAACCGCGGTGGAGGTATATGCCACAACCCTGCACTATGCGCCCTGCCATGTGAAGGATGAGGGCTTCAGATGTGTCATCGTTCTTCCAAAGGGCACCAATCTGGACATGGAGCCAGTGGATGTGAAGGACCCGGAGGACAGGCTTTTGTTTGCCAGAAACAAGTGGCTCATAGGCCATGCCGAGGGCGGACTGCCGGAAGGGGCGTTTATCGGCCTTAAAGGAGAGAATCTGAGCGTCTGATTCAGAACATGAAAACTCAGATGCGGACAAATAAATTTAATCATGTATGAGGAGGAAATTACAATGAACAATACACCAGAGGTAAAAATCGGAATCGTGGCAGTGAGCAGGGACTGTTTCCCGGAGTCTCTCTCTGTCAACAGAAGAAAAGCATTGGTGGAAGCCTACAAGGCCAAATATGACGCGGCGGAAATTTATGAATGTCCTGTGTGCATCGTGGAGAGCGAGATACATATGGTTCAGGCATTGGAGGACATAAAGAAGGCAGGCTGCAACGCCCTGTGCGTATACCTGGGCAACTTTGGCCCTGAGATATCAGAGACACTTCTGGCAAAGCATTTTGACGGACCTAAGATGTTCGTGGCAGCAGCCGAGGAGTCAGGGGATAACCTGTGCCAGGGCCGCGGCGACGCATACTGCGGTATGCTCAATGCCAGCTATAACCTGGCGCTGCGTAACATCAAGGCATATATCCCGGAGTATCCGGCAGGGGATGCTGAGGATTGCGCGGACATGATTCACGAGTTTGTACCCATTGCCCGCGCGGTGGCGGCGTTAAGCCAGTTAAAAATCATCAGCTTCGGACCAAGACCTCTCAACTTCCTGGCCTGCAACGCGCCTGTCAAGCAGCTGTACAACCTGGGCGTGGAGATTGAGGAAAATTCCGAGCTGGATTTGTTCGAGGCATTCAACAAGCATGCGGGGGATGAGAGGATTCCAGGCATTGTGAAGGAGATGGAGGAAGAACTGGGAGCAGGCAACAAGAAGCCGGAGATTCTCTCCAAGCTGGCCCAGTATGAGCTGACCTTAAAGGATTGGGTGCAGGAGCACAAGGGCTACCGCAAATATGTGGCCATTGCCGGAAAATGCTGGCCCGCATTCCAGACACAGTTTGGTTTTGTGCCATGCTATGTGAACAGCCGACTGACAGCCCAGGGTATCCCGGTGTCCTGTGAGGTTGATATCTACGGAGCGCTCAGCGAGTACATCGGTACGGTCATCAGCCAGGATACGGTTACTCTTCTGGACATCAACAACACCGTGCCGAAGGATATGTATGAAGCTGATATCAAGGGGAAATTTGATTATACTCTTAAGGATACATTTATGGGCTTCCACTGCGGCAACACCGCGTCCGGCAAGCTGTCCTTCTGCGAGATGAAGTATCAGATGATTATGGCCAGGGCCCTTCCAGTCGAAGTGACCCAGGGAACATTGGAGGGCGACATTAAACCAGGCAGCATTACCTTCTACCGTCTCCAGAGTACGGCGGACAACAAACTGAGGGCTTATATTGCGCAGGGAGAGGTACTTCCGGTTGCCACACGTTCCTTCGGCTCCATCGGCGTGTTCGCCATCCCGGAGATGGGACGGTTCTACCGCCACGTACTCATTGAGAAAAACTTCCCTCATCACGGAGCCGTGGCCTTTGGAAATTACGGCAAGGCATTGTTTGAGGTATTCAAGTACATTGGCGTGGATGTGGAGGAAATCGGCTACAACCAGCCAAAGAGCGTAAGATACAGGACAGAGAATCCATTTGCATAAAAACGCGGGGAGGGAAAAATATGCTTTATATAGGAGTGGACCTGGGAACCTCAGCGGTAAAATTGTTATTAATGGATGGAAGCGGACGAATCCACAAGGTGGTTTCACGGGAGTATCCCCTGTATTTCCCCCATCCCGGATGGTCGGAGCAGAACCCGGAGGACTGGTTTACAGCCTCCATGGACGGCATGAAGGAGCTGACCTCGGAGTGTGACAAATCACAGGTGGCAGGCATCAGCTTCGGAGGACAGATGCACGGTCTGGTGACGCTGGATGAGGCGGATGAGGTCATCCGCCCGGCCATCCTCTGGAATGACGGACGGTCCGAAAAGGAGACAGATTACCTGAACCAGACCATTGGCAAGGATAAGCTGTCCGCTTACACGGCCAACATTGCCTTCACCGGCTTCACGGCCCCTAAGATTCTCTGGATGAAGAAAAATGAACCGGAAAACTTCGCGCGCATATGCAGGATAATGCTTCCAAAGGATTATCTGGCTTACAGGCTGTCTGGCAGCTTCTGCACGGACTATTCCGATGCCTCCGGCATGCTGCTTCTGGACGTGGCCCACAAGCGCTGGTCTGAGGAAATGATGGAGATGTGCGGCATCACCAGAAAACAGCTTCCGGATTTGTATGAGAGCTATCAGGTGGTGGGAAATCTGAAGGAGGAACTGGCAAAGGAGCTGGGATTCACACAGGATGTAAAAATCATCGCCGGCGCAGGAGACAATGCGGCTGCCGCTGTGGGCACCGGAACCGTTGGGGAGGGCTGCTGCAATATTTCCCTGGGAACCAGCGGAACCATCTTTATTTCCAGCGAAAGCTTTAAGGTGGACTGCAACAACGCACTTCATTCCTTTGACCATGCGGACGGACATTTCCATCTCATGGGATGTATGCTAAGCGCAGCCTCCTGCAACAAGTGGTGGATGGAGGAAATTCTTAAGACGAAGGAGTTTTCCAGGGAGCAGGAGGGAATCGTCAGGCTGGGAGAGAACCATGTGTTCTATCTGCCCTATCTCATGGGAGAGCGCTCTCCTCATAACGACCCAAGGGCCAGGGCATGTTTCATCGGCATGAGCATGGATACCAGCAGGGAGGAGATGACCCAGGCCGTATTGGAAGGCGTGGTATTCGGACTCAGGGATTCCCTGGAGGTGGCCAGAAGTTTAGGCATCCGCATTGACCGCACCAAAATCTGCGGCGGGGGAGCAAAGAGCCCTCTGTGGAAGAAGATGGTGGCCAACATCATGAATGTGAAGGTGGATGTGGTTGAAAACGAGGAAGGCCCTGCCCTGGGAGGCGCCATACTGGCAGCCGTGGGCTGCGGGGAGTATCCGGACGTGAAGACCGCAGCGGACAGCATTGTGAAAGTCATAGAGACCATTGAGCCGGATGCTGGCCTGGCGGGAAAGTATGAAAAGCAGTACGGCAGGTTCAGGCAGATGTATCCTGCGCTTAAGACGGTATTCCGGAATCTGGAAGAATAATATAAACAGGGAGCAGGATGATTCAGGCCCCATTGCATGGCAGCTGGATGCAGCGGGGTCCTGGAAGTCAGGCTCCTTTTTTCTGTGTCGGTGCTTATTGTGCATTGCCTTGCACGTTCACAGGAATTATGATATAGTGATTCTGCCAGATGATAGTTGGTCAATTTAGGAGGCTGTACAATGGCCCGGTTGGGATGGGTACACTTGGTGGAGTGTATGACATTGGAATTAATAAGGATGCATTGACCGGCCGGGAGATTTCGGCTCATCCTCTCACCGTATCATGCCCCAGGTCCACCAGCACAGCGCGGGGCTGATTCTCTATTACGACAACATGAATTACATTAACCTGAGAAAATATTACAGCGAAACTCTGGGGCAGAGCGCCTTATCCGTCATCCATCTGGAAAATGGAGTAAGGACGGAATTCCTCAATACCAGGATACCGGTGGAGGACCGGCCTGTTTACCTGAGACTGTACGTACAGGGCAGACAGTCCTGGTTTGAATGGAGCTATGACGGAGAGAAATACGAGAAAATCGGGTGCATCTTTGATACCACGCGGTTTTCCGACGAGTACTGCAAATACGGGGAGTTCACCGGAACCATGGCAGGCATAACCTGTGCGGACCGTGTAAAACATGCCCATTATGCTGACTTTGATTTTCTGGAATATGTGGAGGAGCAGGGAGGATGATTCCCGCTCCGCAGCCCGCGACCGCCTCCCCCACCCCTGTTCCACTCACGGACGGATGCCCCAAAACACATTTACCCCCCAATCCTCAGCGCTTTTTTGCAGAAACCATCAAAAAACTTGCATTGTCAGCTTGGGACGTGCTAATATCTATAATATGGATAAAAGATACTTTGAGAGAACAGGAGAGGTAAGATGACAAGGGACAGGATATATGGGTACTTCATTGAAAAGGATAATAACTGTGCGGAAACCATGCTGCGTGCCCTGAATGACGAATATCAACTGGGAATACCGGACGACTCGGTAAAACTGGTGGGCGGATTCGGAGGGGGAATGGGCTGCGGGAAGGCCTGCGGCGCCTTGTGCGGAGGATGTTCCGCCATCAGCTACCGGCTCATTAAGGAAAGGGCCCATGCAACCCCTGAGCTTAAACCGGCCGTGGCTGCGTTTGCAGAGGAATTCGTGGAGCGTTTTGGTTCAGATGCCTGCTGTGAGCTGGTAAAGACCTATAAACAAGAAGATACCCGCTGTCTCGACATGATTTGCATGGCTGCGGACATTGCAGATGAATGTTTTGAGAGAATCCTATCAGCGGAAGAAAGGAAATAGAGATTATGAGGATATTAATTGTAGGCGGTGTGGCAGGCGGCGCGTCTGTGGCGGCCAGGGCCAGGAGACTGGACGCCAGGTCGGAAATCATCATGTTTGAGAGAGGGCATCATGTGTCATTTTCCAACTGCGCCCTTCCTTACTATCTCAGCGGCACGGTGAAGGACAGCAATGCCCTGGTCATGATGAGTCCGGAGAAGTTCAGGAAGCAGTATGACATTGAGGCGAGAACGGACAGCGAGGTGCTGTCAGTGGACCGGGAGAAGAAAACCATCCGGGTAAGAAACGGATGCACCGGGGATGTCTATGAGGAGCACTATGACATTCTGGTCCTCTCTCCGGGGGCGAATCCCATCCGCCCGAGGAGCATAGAGGGCGTGGACAGGCCCAATGTATTTACTGTGAGGAATGTGACGGATATTGTGAATCTGAAAAAGTTTGTTACCGACTGCCAGATTCAGGATGTGGCTGTGGTGGGAGGCGGATTCATCGGCATTGAAGTGGCTGAGAATCTCAGCATGGACGGAAGGCATGTATCCGTTATTGAGGCCCAGGACCAGATCATGGCGCCCTTTGATTATGATATGGTGCAGATGCTCCAGAAGGAGCTGCTGGACCATGGAGTGGATGTGATCGTAAATGACGGTGTCAGCGCCATCGGGGAAGAAAGCATTACCCTGGCTTCGGGAAAGGAAGTCAAGGCAGGCATGACCGTGCTGGCTATCGGGGCTGCGCCTGAGACAGGACTGGCTAAGGCCATGGGCCTGGAGCTGGGAGAGACAGGAGCCATTAAGGTGGACCACAATTACAGGACAAGCGACCCTGACATCTATGCGGTGGGAGACGCCATAGAGGTGTTTAACAGGCTGACCCATAAGCCGTCCAGGCTGGCGCTGGCAGGCCCGGCCCAGAGACAGGCCAGGGCAGCGGCGGACCATATGTACGGCATTCCCCATAATAATAAGGGGGTTATTGGTTCCTGCGCGGTCCGTATTTTTGACCTGAACGCGGCAGCAACCGGGCTGAACGAAAAGACAGCCGGTGCAGCCGGTATTCCCCATGATTCCGTCTATATTATCCCAACGGATAAGGTTGGGCTGATGCCGGGAAGCGCTCCCATGCACTTTAAACTGGTTTATGAATATCCCACAGGAAGGATTCTGGGAGCCCAGGCCATTGGACGGGGGAATGTGGATAAGAGGATAGATGTCATTGCGGCCATGATTTCCATGGGAGGAACTCTGGAGGATTTAAAGGAGCTGGAGCTGTGCTATTCTCCTGTATTCGGTACTGCCAAGGATGTGGTGAACCAGGCGGCCCTGGTGGCCCTGAACCTGCTCTATGGACGGGTAAGGCAGGTGCCTGTGACAAAGGTACGGGATCTGGTGGAGACAGGCGCGTATATCATTGATGTCCGCGAAAGGAATGAGTACAGCCTGGGCCACTTAAAGACATCCGTCAATATCCCGTTGTCAGAGCTGCGGGACCGTCTGGATGAGATACCGGCGGATCGTCCTGTATATCTCCACTGCCGTTCCAGCCAGAGAAGCTATAATGCGTGTATGGCCCTTGTGAACCGGGGCTACAGGAATGTGTGGAATATATCAGGTTCTTATCTGGGAATCTGTCTGTATGAATATTTTACGGATGTGACCACCGGACGAGAGAAAATCGTAACCGAGTATAATTTTAAGTGATTGTTCCGGATGAGGTTAGTTTATGACAATCGATGTGGAATCAAGCGTCCATGCGGGAAAGGCCATGGGGCTGTTTCTGGACGGATATAACTGTGCCCAGTCTGTATTTACAGCGTTCTGCGATCTGCACGGCATGGATGAAAAGGGGGCTCTGCGGTTAAGTTCTTCCTTTGGAGGCGGTATGGGGCGGCTGCGTGAGGTTTGCGGGGCGCTCAGCGGCATATTTATGACAGCGGGCCTGCTGTACGGCTATGACAGATAATGGAAGGCAATGCCAGTCAGAAAGTTACCGGGAGGTGTATATGCAGAGGTACGGCCGTTTTCTTAAAATCTTAAAAATAGCCGTGGGAAGCCTGCTGGCCATGGCTGCCGCCCAGGCGCTGGGCCTTAGGTACAGCTCCTCCGCCGGCGTGATTACCCTGCTCAGCATCCAGGATACGAAGCGGGAAACCTTACGTGTCACGGCCGGGAGGCTGTTAGCTTTCCTGGCCGCAATGGTCCTGGGGCCGGTATCCTTTGCATTGGCAGGATACCGGCCTTTGGCTATGGGGATTTTTCTTCTTATGTTTACTCCGCTGTGCATGAAATGGGGCATACAGGAGGGGATATCCGTGAACACGGTCCTGATGACCCATATTCTGGCCGAGGGTTCCATGGGAATGGCGGACATTGCCAATGAAGCTCTTCTGCTGTTTGTGGGAACGGGTATGGGAGTTTTACTCAACCTGTATATTCCGGGATCGGGGGCAGCCATACGTTCTGCCCAGAGGGAAATTGAAGAAAAGTTTATCTGCCTGCTGAGCCAGATGGCATCAGAGCTTGGGGAGCCGGGAGAGAATGGAGCACGGACGGACGGACACGGGTTTCAGGCCCTGGAACAGGCCCTGGAGCAGGGAGAGCGCAGGGCCTACGAGGGGATGGAGAACAGTCTTTTGGCGGACACACGCTATTACCTTGGCTACATGGGGCTGCGGAAAAACCAGTTTGCCATCCTGTGCAGAATGCGGGACTGTTTTTCGCGAATGGAGTCCAAACCGGACCAGGCGTCTGTGGTGGCGTCCCTGCTTGAATCCGTAAGCGGTTCCTTTCACGAAAGAAACAATGCCCTGGGATTGCTGGATGAGCTTGAGCAGGTGAAATTACAAATGAAGGCCCAGCCTCTTCCTGTCCACAGGCAGGAATTTGAGAGCCGGGCCTTGTTATACTTGAGTCTGCTGGAACTGGAACAGTTCCTGGTGCTGAAAAAGGAGTTTGCGCTGGGGCTGAGCCGGGAGGAAATCCGCAGATTCTGGGGACAGGCATAGACAACAGCAGCCGTTTTAAGCAAACCTTTTAGCTTAAGCAGGGGCGGCAAACTGTTCCGACAGCTTGTGGAACAGGGACTGGGCCTCGTCTCCCTGCCGGTTGATATAATCTGCTTCCGGAATCTCGATATCGTGAATCAGCACATTGCGAATCTTGCGCAGGGACACAATCTGGTTGATGCATTCCCTGTCCAGCAGATTCAGCCGCTTCAGGGTATTGATGTTGAAGGCTCCCCGCACCTTGGGGGAGTTTTTGGAGGAGACGCGGTTAAGCAGCTGTTCCAGGGGAACCCACTGGCTGAAGAAGTATTCCACTGCATGGCGCTCGTCCTCGCTGATGCCGTCCTGACCGGCCCGCAGCTCCTGGTAGATGTGGTAGCGCTTTTCACTTCCCGTAATCATCTGGTCAATGATCTGCTGGGAGATGTTGCGCCGGTCCTTCTCGAATTTCACGGATTTTAGTACCGGTTCCAGCTCTTTTACGCTGTTTATCTTCAGGCGGCTGCTGAGTTTGAACAGCAGCTCAATATTGCCCATGCGCAGCTCTATATCCTCGGGGCGGAAGTTGTTGCTGAGATAATTATACAGGTAGGAAGCCAGCTCGTACTGGGATCCGAACTCTGCGTTTTTGTTCCGTATGCGCTCATTGCCCGCGTTCTGAAGACGCTCCAGGGCAATCTCGCCGGCAAGGACCAGGCCGTTCAGCTCGTCCAGAATCGCCAGCTCCTCGTCGGACAATGTTCCCTGCAGGGGCTTGTAGACCAGGTCGTGCTCCACCTCGGACCAGGCGTGCATAAGGACCGAGGCCACCTGTATCTCAATGCGGGCCGTGGTATACTTTTTCTGGGAACGGTCCAGCGACTCCTCCCTCATGTGGGCCCGGTAATGGTTGGCCCAGTAACCGGAAAAACGCTTGTTATAAGAAGGCGCCTTGGACTGTTCCGGAAACTGTTTGGTTTCCAGAAGGAGGAAGAGGTCGTTAATAAGGCTGTCCGCCTTATCGCGGTCACCGGGGAAGTACAGTGACACCCTGACACCGCACAGGTCCGCAATATCTTCATATATCTCACGCATGTTTTTATAGGGGACCGACCGCCTGGAATTGCGTATGAGGACCTTGCTTTTCAGACGCCCCGGGGCTTTGGCGCGGGAGGTCACAATGGCCCGGATACCGGCTGCCTGAAGGGCGCTTTCCAGCTGCCTGGCAGCCATCCGGCCGGCTGTCTCATAAAAGTTTATCTTTTTCTTGTAATTCTCTATGAACTGGCTGATTAAATCCATATTTATTCTCCGTAATGCTTTGATACCCAATATTATATAACATTTTCAGAGGGAAGTCACCCCTGTGGTAACATTTAGGATAAAAAGTAAAAGCCCACTGGATTTAATGAAATTTGGTGTTATACTTAACACAATCTTCAGGGAAATGCCGACCGGGAGCAGAAACAGCGTCTGGATCGTATGTGGGGTACGCTGCGCGCCCCCTCAACGTGCTTCATACCTGCGGGGTGGAGACAGCCCGGGGATATCTGTTCAGCAGGCCCATATCCGTGTAGGAATATGAGGAAAAGTATCTGTAAGTGATATTGGAAGTGATATTGGCTCCGGCGCTGTAGTACTAGGTGACCGGAGCCATCTTGTTTTCCTGGCGCCACTGGCGTGGCGGGATGCCGTATGTTTTTTTGAAGGCACGGGAAAAATGGAGCTGGTTGGGATAGCCCACCGCATTGCTGATGTCGTTTATGGACAGTTCCGTGAGTTTCAGCAGTTCGGCTGCCTTGGTCATGCGGTAGCTGATAAGGAATTCCTGAGGACTCTTACCCACCGCGTCGCGGAAGATTTTGCCGAAGTAGCTGCGGTTCAGATTGCAGAAGGCCGCGATGTCCTCCACCGATATGTCGTTCTGGAAGTTCTGCTCGATAAAGGAGGTGGCTTCCCGTATATAAAAGTCCTGGAGACGGCCTGTTTTTAACAGTCTGCGGGAGGCGGAGGAGCGGGTCAGATAGTCCAGGAGCAGATAAAGATGGCCAATCAGGTGGAAGGGCGACTGGTCGGAGTGCCTGGCAATGTAGAGCATTTCATTTTTCAGTTCCAGGCTTAAGTCCCGGGCATTGGAATGGTATACAGGGGCATCCATGGTCAGTCCTGCCAGCTCCAGGGCTTCCTTAACACGGAGGCCGTCAAACTCCACCCAGGTGTACTCCCAGGGATGGTTCTTGTCCGCAAAGTAGGTGTTGATCTGTTTAGGATAAATCAGGAACCCTTCCCCGGTTTTAATCTGGTAGGTGTGGGACACACCCTTGGAATCCGTGGATATGAGGGTGCCTGTGCCGGATATGCAGTAGTGGAACAGATAGTGGTTCCTGGCGTAGGGACCGTAGGAGTGCAGCGGTTCACATTGTTCCCAGCCGTATTGATATAAACCCAAATCCACAAAACGTTCGTTGGGAAATATGGAAAACAGTACATTGTTCATTGCCTGAAAACCCCCTTTTTAATCATTATATACCCAAATGCCAGCCTATATCAAGTTATAGGTATAAAAATAGTATTTGGGTATATTTTTTGCGAAAGCAGAATATTTACCTGCTTTAAAACCCATGATATCATGTAGTTATCAAGGAAATCCGGATGGAATGAAGGCGACAAATTGGATGGTTTTAGAATAGAAGAAACAGGGATGACAGGGGGTATATTATGCTTAAAACGTTCAAAAAGGGATTGCTCACAGCGGCGGCAGCCGTGCTGGGGGCAGCTTTGCTGGGAGGATGCAGCTCCGGAACCAGAGCCTCGGACGGCTTGGTGCATCTGAACTTCCAGATTTGGGACAATGCCCAGAGAGGCGGCATGGAAGCGGTAGCCAGGGCTTATATGGATAAGAACCCGGAGGTGGAAATCCAGGTTCAGGTCACCAGCTGGGATGAATATTGGACCAAGCTGGATGCGGCGGCAGAGTCAGGACAGCTGCCGGACATCTTCTGGATGCACACCAATCAGATTCTCAAATATGCGGATTATGGAAAACTGGAGGATGTGACGGATTTATATGACGATGTGGAGCCGGACTATTATACCACCCATTTTTCGGATATTTCACTGGCAAATGCCAGGGGTTCCGACGGAAGGATGTATGGGGTTCCCAAAGATAAGGATACGATCTGCCTGGTCTATAACAGAGAGATGTTTGACGCGGCAGGAGTGGCTTACCCCGATGAGTCCTGGACGTGGGATGACCTGAAGTCTGCGTCTGCCCGGATTCATGAAAAAACCGGAAAATACGGATATATGGCATATGCGGATGATCAGCTGGGATACTGGAATTTCGTATACCAGGCAGGGGGATACATACTGAACGAGGATAAGACAAAGGCAGGGTTCCTGGATTACGGTACCAGGAAGGCCATGGAATTTTACATCGGCCTCCAGAAGGAGCCGTGGTGCCCTGACCAGAACTATTTTGCTGAGACAGCTCCGGGCAACGCGTTTATGTCAGAGCAGGGAGCCATGTACCTGGAAGGAAACTGGAACCTTATCTCCTTCATGGAAAATAACAAGGAGATGATTGGAAAATGGGACGTGGCCGTGCTTCCCAAGTGTCCGGACCCGGTCCGGGGAGACGGCAGGGCCACCATATCCAACGGCCTGTGCTATTCCACCGGAGCCAAGGGAAAGAAGCTGGAATACGCAAGGGATTTCCTGAAATTTGCAGGTTCTGAGGAAGGACAGAGGGTCCAGGGGCTGTCAGGCGCCGCCATACCGGCCTACAAAGGTCTGGAGGATACGTGGATAAGCGCCTTTGACCAATATGACTACAAATTGGATGTCCAGAAATGCGTGGATATGTTTCCCTATGGCGTGCAGAGCGTCAATAACGCATCCAGACCCAAGTGGAAAACCCAGATTAATGACCTGCTGTTAAAGATATACAGCGGCGAGCTGAGTCTGGACCAGGGACTGGAGGACATGCAGAAACTGGTGGACGAGGCAAAGGCGCTGTAATAATGGCAGGATTGGAGGAAAATGATGGGTAAGAAACAATGTTTGACAGAGGATGCAAAATGGGGCTATCTGCTTATTGCCCCTACGATAATAGGTCTGATTGTGCTGAACGTATATCCGTTCCTGCAGACCCTGGTACTGAGCTTTTCCACCACCCATCCCTTTGGGTACTATGAGGTCAGCGGGGTGGAGAATTACGTGCAGATGTTTGGAAGCAAGGAGTTTTGGAAGGCTACCTGGAATTCCATTTACTTCTGTATTCTGACCGTGCCCCTGGGAATATTCCTTTCCCTGCTGACCGCTGTTCTGCTCAATGCCAAGATTCGGGCAAAGGCGGCTTTCAGGGCCATCTATTTCCTTCCCATGGTGGTTGCGCCCGCAGCCATAGCCATGGTGTGGAAATGGATTTTCAACGCAGAGTACGGCATTATCAACCAGGTCATCGGAAGCAGGGTCAACTGGCTGACCAATCCGAAGCTGGTGCTCCCCGCCTGCGCGGTGGTGGCAGTCTGGAGCGCGGTGGGATATGACGCGGTTCTGCTGCTGTCGGGAATACAGAACATATCAAAGAGCTACTATGAGGCCGCCAGCCTGGACGGGGCTTCCAAGGTAGAGCAGTTCTTTAAGATTACGCTTCCAATGGTATCGCCCACCCTGTTTGTGGTGTTAATCATGCGGCTCATGGCATCTCTTAAGGTGTACGACCTGATTTACATGATGGTGGACCAGACGAATCCGGCCCTTACAAGCGCCCAGTCACTGATGTATCTCTTCTACCGTGAGTCCTTTGTGGCGGGGAACCGCGGGTACGCCTCCGCCATTGTCGTGTGGACCGTGCTGCTCATAGGAGCCGTGACAGCCTTGCAGTTCTGGGGACAGAAGAAGTGGGTCAACTATGAAGTTTAGGATGGAGGGAAATTATGAAATCACTGGAGACAAACCGCGGTATTAATACCGCCCTTGTGTATGCGGCCCTGGGAGCGGGAGCCCTGCTTATGATATTTCCGTTTATATGGATGGTGTTCACCAGCTTCAAATCAGCAGGGGAGAGCGTGCAGATTCCGCCCACCATCCTGCCAAAGCAGTGGATGAAGGAGAACTACCTGAGAGCCATCGCCTCCCTGCCCATTATGAAACTGTATGTGAATACGGCGCTGCTGATCCTGTTTCGGGTGCTCTGCGCGGTAGCGTTTTCCTCTGCAGCCGGGTTCGCATTTGCAAAACTTAAATTCAAGGGGAAAAACCTTCTGTTCTCCCTGGTGATTGTACAGATGATGCTGCCGTCCCAGATATTCATTATTCCCCAGTACCAGATGTTAGCCGGGATGGGGCTGACAAACAGCATGTTTGCGCTGGTATTTCCAGGACTGGTCAGCGCGTTCGGCACCTTTTTCCTCAGGCAGGCTTACATGGGCATTCCGGATGAACTGGGGGAGGCAGCATACCTGGACGGCTGTACCAAGTGGCAGACCTTTACAAAGGTCATGATGCCTCTGACCAAGGCCAGCATGGCTGCCCTTACCATTTTCACCGCGGTGTTCGCGTATGCAGACCTGATGTGGCCTCTGATTGCCAACACCGACCTGAACATGATGACCCTGTCAGCCGGCCTTTCCACCCTGAGAGGACAGTTTATCACCAATTATCCGGTGCTGATGGCAGGCTCTGTCCTGGCCATGGTTCCCATGGTGATTCTGTATCTGGTATTCCAGAAGCAGTTTATTGAAGGCATTGCAATGACAGGCGGAAAATAGAAAATGGAAATAGAGACGGAAATAGAGACAGATATATATAGACGGAGGATGACACATGGCAATACAGTATCAGGAAAATGGAAGGATATTCACCCTTCACACGGACCACTCCACATACCAGATGAAGGCAGATTCCTATGGGAATCTGCTTCATCTGTACTACGGAGACAGGACAGAGGGCTCCATGGAATATCTGCTTACCTTTGAGGACAGGGGGTTTTCACCCAACCCATATGAGGCCGGTGATGACAGGACCTATTCCCTGGATGCCCTTCCCCAGGAATATCCATATCAGGGGTCGGGGGACTTCAGAAGCCCTGCCTTTGCAGTGGAACAGGCCGGCCGATCCTATGGACTGAATCTGCGCTATGCCGGGTACGAAATATGCAAAGGGAAATACAGCCTTCCCGGCCTTCCGGCCATGTATGGGGAGGGGCAGGAGGACGCAGAGAGCCTTAAGATACGCCTGACAGACCAGGTCAGCGGGCTGGCGGTTACTCTGCTCTACGGCGTATTCCCCGGATACGACATTATTACCAGGGCAGTCTGTGTGGAAAATGGGGGGAATGGTCCGGCAGCCCTGAAACGGGTATACAGTGCATGTCTGGACTTCCTCCACGGGGAATACGACCTGATTCAGTTTTACGGACGCCATGCAATGGAGCGCAATTTCCAGAGGACCGCCCTGTGTCACGGCGCCCAGGTCATAGGGAGCCGCAGAGGGACTTCCAGCCACCAGTATAATCCATTTCTGATACTGGCAGGACGGGAGACAACGGAAACCTCCGGGCCCTGTTACAGCATGTCCTTTGTGTACAGCGGACCCTTTAAGGCAGAGGCGGAGACGGACCAGTACGGTCAGACCAGGATGGCTATGGGGCTTCAGGATGAGATGTTTTCCTATGAGCTTAAGCCGGGGGAGCGTTTCTTCGGACCTGAGGTAATCATGGGATACAGCGGACAGGGACTGGGAGCATTGTCACGCAGCATCCATAAGGCCATGCGCCGCAGCCTTTGCAGGGGAAAGTACAAGACCATTCCCAGGCCGGTGCTGATCAACAACTGGGAAGCCACCTACTTTGATTTTACCGGAGAAAAGATACTGGACATAGCAAGGCAGGCAAAGGACCTGGGCGTGGAAATGATGGTGCTGGACGACGGATGGTTCGGAAACCGGGATTCGGATTTTTCCGGGCTGGGAGACTGGCAGGTAAACGTAAAAAAGCTGGGCGGTTCCCTGGTCAGCCTGGTCAGCCGGATTAACGGCCTGGGAATGAAATTCGGTATCTGGGTGGAGCCGGAGATGGTATCTGAGGACAGCTGTCTTTACAGGGAACACCCGGACTGGGCCTTTGCCGTGCCCGGAAGGAAGCCGGTCCGGGGCAGAAGTCAGCTGGTGCTGGATTTTTCCAGGAAAGAGGTGGCGGATTACATTTTTGACAGTATATGCCAGGTCCTTGACAGCGCCCATATTGAGTATCTGAAATGGGACATGAACCGCAGCATAGCGGACGTATATTCGGCGGCAGGCAAAACGGCGGGAGGAGACAGTCCGGGCAGCGTCCTGTACCGTTATATGCTGGGACTCTATGACTTCCTGGAGCGCCTGACGAAGCGCTATCCGGACCTTCTGATTGAGGGGTGCAGCGGCGGAGGCGGGCGTTTTGACGCGGGCATGCTGTATTACACGCCGCAAATCTGGTGCAGTGACAATACCGACGCAGTGGACCGCATCCGGATTCAGTACGGCACCTCCTTTGGCTATCCGATCAGCGCGGTGGGTTCCCATGTATCCGCGGTTCCAAACCACCAGACAGGCAGAATCACGCCTATGAAGACCAGGGGAGTGGTTGCCATGGCGGGAAGCTTTGGGTATGAGCTGAATTTAAACGCCATATCAAATGAAGATAAGAAATGCGTGAGGGAACAGATAGACGCGTACCATAAATACTGGCATCTGATTCATGACGGGGCGTATTACCGGCTGACCAATCCCTTTGAGGACAGGGAAGCCGCCGCGTGGCTCTTTGTGAGTGAGGATAAGGGGGAGGCGCTGTTAAATGCGGTGATCCTTAAGACCCACGGCAATCCTCTGTCATTGTATGTCCGCCTGGAGGGACTGGAGCCGGAGGCCATGTACAGGGATGAGGATACAGGGGCCGTATATCCGGGAGCAGGCCTTATGTCGGCCGGAATGCCCATACCGTCCATGAAGGGAGAATACCAGGCGTGGCAGGTACATTTAAGGAGGATATGATAGGGATGAAGCGCGATAAAATCTACAAAGGACGCCTGGATAAGCATATGGATGAACTGAAGTGGCTGTATATGGAGCTCTACAACAGCCAGGATATGTTTGACGGGCTGTTGGAGGGAATGGAGGGGTTTTACGTGGAGCGCACAGAACGGCTCAGAACTCTGGATGCTTCCAGGGAAGAGGAACCGTGCTGGTACAGAAAGAGCTCTATGCTGGGCATGATGATGTACGCGGATCATTTCGCGGGCAGCCTGAAAGGCGTGGAAGGAAAGCTGGATTATATTGAGCAGTGCCATGTGAATTATCTCCACCTTATGCCTCTCTTAGATACCCCCAGGGGACGCTCGGACGGTGGATATGCCGTATCTGACTTCAGAAAGGTGAGGGAGGATTTGGGAACCATGGAGGACCTGGAACAGCTGGCCCGTGACTGCCACGATAGAGGAATCAGCCTTTGCCTGGATTTTGTGATGAACCATACGTCGGAGGAGCATGAGTGGGCGAGAAGGGCAAGGGCAGGGGAGAAGGAATACCAGGACAGATACTTTTTCTTTGACAGCTGGACGGTTCCCTCCATGTTTGAGGAGACAGTGCCTCAGGTATTTCCCACCACGGCGCCGGGAAACTTCACCTATCTGCCGGAAACAGGACAGCATGTGATGACCACCTTTTATCCCTATCAATGGGACCTGAATTACAGAAATCCCGTTGTCTTTAATGAGATGATGTTCAATTTCCTCTACCTGGCAAACCGCGGGGTGGATGTACTGAGGATTGATGCGGTTCCCTACATATGGAAGGAATTGGGGACGGACTGCCGCAATCTTCCCAGGGTCCACACCATTGTCAGGATGATGCGCATGATTGGAGAAATCGTGTGTCCCGGTATCCTGCTGCTGGGGGAAGTGGTCATGGAACCGGAGAAGGTGGCACCCTATTTTGGAACCGTGGAAAAGCCGGAATGCCATATGCTATACAATGTGACCACCATGGCAGCCATCTGGAATACGGCAGCCACAAAGGATGTAAGACTCTTAAAGAGCCAGATGGAGACGGTCAGTTCCCTGCCATCCACCTGCACCTTCCTCAATTATCTGCGGTGTCACGATGATATAGGCTGGGGACTGGATTACCCTCTTTTGGAGAAGTGGGGGATGAGACAGGTTCCCCATAAGAAATTTCTGAATGATTTCTTTACAGGCAGGATACCGGAGAGCTTCAGCCGGGGCGTCCTGTACAATGACGACCCGGTCACAGGCGACGCCCGGTTCTGCGGAACCACGGCCTCCATGTGCGGTGTGGAAAAGGCGGGATTCTGCCATGACAGGCAGGCCATGGAGGAGGCTGTCAGGCTGGATACCATGCTCCACGCATTCATGCTGTTTCAGTCGGGCATCCCTGTGCTGTACAGCGGGGACGAGGTGGCCCAGGTCAATGATTATACCTATAAGGACAATCCTGAAAAAGCGCCGGATTCCCGGTATATACACAGGGGAGATTTTCAGTGGGAACTGGCGGAACGGATAAATGAACCGGAAACAGTCCAGAATCGTATTTTCCATAATCTGGAACAGCTGGAGGCCATACGGGCCGGGGAACCCTTATTGGATGCCGGGTGTCCCTTCCGCACATTGGAGACTTGGGATAACTCTGTTCTGGGTATGGTAAGGCAGGGCGGCAGGGACGGAAAACTCATCGGTCTATTTAATTTCAGCGGAGAACGCCGCATTGCGTGGATTGATGAAAGGGACGGCATGTATGGGGATATGGTTACAGGAGACCTCATGGAAGCATCCGGCGTCAGTCTGCCTGGTTACGGATTTCTGTGGATGAAGCGTCAGTGCGGATGACAAAGCCATATTCCGCTGTGCTGTTGTCCGCCCACCGGCAGTTTACGCGGAACCCTCTCAAAATACCTGCTTCCATATAGGAAGACATATCAGAACTCAGCATGGCTGCCCCGTTGACATTCAGGGAAAAACCGGCTGTGCTGCCGGAACAGGCCAGGGTAAATTCCTCTGTGGCCTGTTCATTGTATTTAGGGGAACCGTCATCGTGATGCCGACAATGACACTCAGGTGCTTCTGATTGCCGGGCTCTCCGTTGCCATAATCAATGCCCTGCCGCACATTAAGGAACTGTGCGATGTGGTGGTGGCTGACAATGACCACGACGGCTGTGCCGAGGCAGTGGACCGTTACCTGCCGGATGCATGAGACTCAGGTTCGGCAGGCAGGCGGACCAGGAAACAGGCGCCTCCGTCCGGTGAATCCGATACGCTTATGGTGCCTCTGTGGAGCTGTACCAGTTCCTTTGCAATACTGAGCCCCAGCCCGTAATTCTGCTTGTGGCTTCTGGCGCTGTCTCCCCGGTAGAACCGGTTAAATATATGTTTCTTTGTCTCGTCGTCCATGCCGCAGCCCTGGTCTGATACGGTGAGGCAGACCATGCTCCGGCCGCGGGAGAGCAGATGCTTATCCGTCTGTACGGATGCGGCCAGACTGACACTGCGGCCTCTTGGCGTATAGCGCAGGGCATTGTCCAGGAGGACGGCAAAAATCTGTTCCAGGCGGTTTTCATCGCCGCATACCCTGGGCAGGGAGGTTTCGGGCAGGTCCAGCTTCAGGCAGACTCCTTTGTCCTGGTACAGCGGCTCAAACCGCTCGTAGATACTGATTAGAAGGGTATCCATGTCCAGGGAGGAGGTCCTGAGGCTCCAGTGTCCGGTGTCGGCTGAGGCCAGAAGCAGCATGTCGCCCACCAGACAGGACATGCGGGAACACTCCCGGTCCATATTATCCATGAATTTCTCCCTTTGGTCAGGGGCTGTCCGTGCAGCGCATATGCTGGAGCGGATGACCGCAAGGGGAGCCCTCAGCTCATGGGATGCTGCCGCTATGAATTCATTCTGTTGTTTCTGGCTTTCCGCCAATGGTTTTAAGGACTTTCCCACCAATACCCAGCTGACGGACATCAGCGCGGCGATGCCGGCCAGATTGAGAAGAAAGAACAGGATACCCTGCCGGTACAGGCCGAATCCCATGGGGTCCTTGTAGGCAAGCAGTGTCAGGCTCTGAAAGCCTGTCCGTGTGGGAAGGACAAGCACGCTGCCCAGATAGGTGTCATTGCAGTCCCCAGTCACCGTAAATACAGAGCTCCTGAGCAGGGATGAGGATACCGGCCTTGATGACGGGTCAATGCGCTCGGACATGGCGGCTTCCCTGGCCAGCATGATTAAAGTGTCCCGACCGCTGGCCGGAGTCCAGGAACCGCGGTAAAGGAGAGGCTTGCCGTTGTCCTCGATATGTATAATCAGGCGGTTATCGCTCTCCAGCCTGGACAGCCAGGTGCAGCTGATAGTGGTGCCGGACTGGAGCCGGGAGGTGATGTTAAGGATTTGGTTTTGAAAGGAAACCAGGTTTTTTTTGTTGAATTCCCTGGCGCTTATGACCAGGATGCCGATAACCACCAGGGTCAGAATCAGTCCGGTGGTAATGGTAAAAAGGGCGGTGAGCTGCCGCCGGAGCCGTTTAATCATGGGTCCCTCCGTTTTCCAGGCGGTATCCGATTCCGTGGACCGTCTTAATCTGGGGCAGGGCTCCTATGGATTTGAGGCGCCGCCTCAGAAAATAGATATAGTTGTCCAGATTCCCCTCCTCCACATCGGAGTCGGGACCCCATATGTAAGACAGAATCAGCCCTCTGGGAAGGACCTGGCCTGCGTTGCGAATCAGGTATTCCATCAGGGCGGATTCACGTTTGCTCAGCTGCAGGGTTCCCTGGGGACCTGTGAGCTCCCTTTTCTCCGGGTCCAGGCTGATGTTGGAGCAGGCGGCCGCGGGACTCTGCTTAAAATTACCCGGCCGCCTGGTTAGGGCCCGGATTCTGGCAAGCAGTTCCTCCGCGGCATAGGGCTTCACCAGATAATCGTCGGCGCCCGCGTCCAGGCCGTCAATCCTGTCGTTGATGCCGTCCAGGGCAGTGGTGATGATGACCGGCGTGGCAATATTCATTCTCCTTAAGCCGCCCAGGACGCTGAGTCCGTCCATTTGGGGAAGCATCCGGTCCAGTATGATTACATCGTAGGGGTATTCAGCCGCATAATAAAAGGCTTCCTGCCCCTGGCCGCAGCAGTCAGTCTCGTATCCCGCCCGCTCTAACTGGAGCTTTATGGCGTCACATAATTCCTTATCATCTTCAACCAATAAAATCCGCATTGTTCCATCCTCATTGTCATTAATATATGATACCATTATATCAGACAAATCTCTAAAAAATCTAAAAGAAATTTTTCCATTTTTTCAGTTTTTTTAGAGATTTGTTTGATATGATACATGGGACATGAATATTGTCCAGGAGGAGAATTACAATGAAAAAGAAACTTATGAGCCTGTGTCTGGCTGTCAGCATACTGGCAGGATGCCTGTGGGGATGCGCTAACCCGTCCGGTACAGCAGGCGGCAGCACAAGTGAACAGCAGACGGAATCAAAGAGACAGGAGGAAAAGCAGCAGCAGGAGGGCCCAAGGGGAAGATACGCGGAGAGCAGTATAGGCATTCCCCTGGAAGAAGGGGAGACAGCCGCCGATATCATCCAGACAGAGGACCAGGTCCTGGAGCTGTATACGATCAAGGACAAAAAAGCTTCCAGATACATATGGACGGGTGAAAAATGGGAGAAACAGGACAACAGCCTGCTGGAGGGACTGGAGTTTCCTTACGGGACCCTGCACATGATATGGGGGGAGGATGGAATCCGGTATGTGCTGTACCAGAGCGGGGATGATTATAAGACATTCATGATGAAACTGACAGAGGGGCAGGAGCCTCTGATGCTTCTGGACCAGGTCTTTTCCGCCAAAAATGAACGGGAATATTACGATGTGAGGCCTGACTTTGCGGCGGTGTCGGAGGAGGGACTTATTTTCCTGTCCCACAGCGGGGTGACGGACGTGTACACGCCTGAGGGCGACCTGGTTCTTACCCTGCCCCAGAAGTGGAGTTCCATGGAATGGAAGGGCTCGGGCCTGCTCATGGGGAACAGATATATCACGAACGGCGACAGCTCCTATATCAGCTACGATATATCCGGCATGTCAGCGTCCGCCAAAGAGGAGATACCATTCCAGTCACCGGATTTTGACATGTGGGCTCCCATGGCATCTGACGGAAGCGGGGGAATATACATTGCCAATCCCCGGGGAATCCACCATATGAATCAGGGGGGAAGCCTGTGGGAGACCGTGGCTGACGGCACCCTTAATTCCCTGAGCCTTCCAAGCGCTAATCTCAGGAAGCTGTTTGTGGGAAACCAGAATGACTTTTATGTCTGGATGACCCAGGATGATAAGGAAGAACTGAAACATTATACATATGACCCGCAGATGCCTTCCGTGCCCACCCAGACCCTGACTGTATACGGGCTGAATCTGGAAGAGACAGATACCATTCGCCAGGCAGCTTCCATGTTCCAGCTGGAACACCCGGATGTCAGGGTGGAATTGATTGACGGCCAGACCTCGGCAGGCAGCACCACGGTATCCGACACCATAAGGGCCCTGAATACAGAGCTTTTAGGCGGAAATGGGGCGGACCTGCTGGTTCTGGACGGTCTCCCGGCGGAGTCCTATATAAAAAAGGGGATTCTTGAGGACATGAAGGAATACTTAAGTCCCATGATAGCTTCGGGAGAGCTGATGGAGCAGGTGTCAAAGCCTTATACAGAGGAAAGCGGGAGTATTTACCAGATTCCCACCAGGATGACGCTGCTGGCTGCCTATGGGGACAGCCAGGCCGTAGCCAGCCTTGTGTCCATGGAAGCCATGAGAGCCTACCAGAAGGATTCGTCCAATCTTCCCCTGCGGCCCAAGACAAATTATGAGAGTCTGCTGCGTCAGATTCTGATGCTGAAATACGATGAAATCGTGGATATGCGCACGGGAAAGCCGTATCCGGATAAAATTAAGGAACTGTTGGAGACCGTGAAGGTCCTGGGTGAGGCAAACGGTGCCAAGCCTGCCTTTGACGAGTCTGAGGATGGTGGACGGGGCAATGTCTACAACCTTATTCCGGGAACGGATGGACTGATGACAAGCGAATACAACTGTGTGGACCAGGGTATGAGTGCCATTGCAATCGACAAGATTGGAGGCATGTACGATGTCCTGCTGCCTCTGGCAGTACAGAGAAAGCACGGATTCACTATGGAAAATGTAAATGCATCCTACCTGCCGGCAGGTACCATGGGAATCAACCAGGCCTGCCGGAACAAGGAGATGGCAAGGGAATTCATTCTCTTTGTGCTGGGACGTGATGTCCAGTCAAAGGACCTTTCAGACGGCCTTCCGGTCAATGCCCTGGCAGCCCGTGACTGGGTGGAGCGGGAAAATACAAGCGGTACATCCATTGCTGTCAGCGGAGCTGACGGTTACGAGCTGACAGGCAGCTGGCCCACAAAGGAAGAACGCCTGCTGGTATTTGATACCGCAGCCAGGGCGGATCATCCCATTCGGATGGACCGGGTTTTGACGGATATTATCATCAATGAGACAAAAGGATTTTTTGAGGGGAAACTGTCCCTGGAACAGGCAGCTCAGAATGCGCAGAACAAGGCAATGCTGTATTTTTCAGAGTAGAAAAGGCATAAAAAAATATTTTGGGAACCGGTTTGGCATCCAGCTCAGGAATATGAGGCCATGGCTGTTCCTGGCCCCAAGTCTGGCGGGGACAGCCATATTTGTGCTCATACCCTTTGTGAATGTGGTGGTCCGCTCCTTTTTCCAGGCAGTGGGCGGGCAGTTTGTGGGCATGGAGAATTTCATACAGGTCTTTCACAGCCAGGCATTCCGGCTGGCTGTGAAGAATACCCTGCATTTTATCCTGGTGTGCATCCCTGTGCTGATGGCCTTTTCACTGTGGGCAGCGGTGCTTGTGACAGCGGCCGCGGACAGCCGGAACCTGTATAAGACAACGCTCCTGCTGCCCATGGCCATACCGGTGGCCTCCGTTGTGCTGCTGTGGAAGCTGCTGCTTTATCCTCAGGGGCTCCTTGACCAGCTGGCGGTATGGGCAGGCGGGAGGGAACAGGACTGGCTGAATCAGGGAAGTGCCTTTTATATCCTGGTGCTGACCTATATATGGAAAAACACAGGCTACGACATGATGCTCTGGCTGGCCGGACTGGACGGAATACCAAAAGAGCTTTTCGAGGCAGCAAAGGTGGACGGAGCCGGTTCCTGGCAGAGCTTTTTCCATGTGGCTCTGCCGGGGCTTAAGAGCACGGCCTTTCTGGTGCTGGTGCTGTCTGTCGTCAATTCCTTTAAGGTGTTCAGGGAGGCATACCTTATATCAGGGGATTATCCCCATGAGAGTATCTACATGCTCCAGCACCTGTTCAACCATTGGTTTGTATCCCTGGACATTCAGAAGATGAGCGCGGCATCCGTGATGGTGGAGACATCCATTTTGATTCCGGTGCTGCTATGGACCTGGAAGAGGAAAAAGAGATGATAAAACGTATTTTGACAAATGTAGTCCTAATTTTGCTGTGCCTTTTTATATGGCTTCCCCTTTTTCTCATGGCGGGCAACGCGCTGATGTCTGAAGGGGAGATGCTTGAACGTTTCGGCGCTGTCTTTGGCATGGGAAACGCCCCCATAAAGGCAGCCCTTATTCCCTCCTATCCAACGCTAAGCCCCTTTGTGGAGCTGCTTGTGGATTCTCCGGGGTTTTATGTGATGTTCTGGAATTCCTGCCTGCAGACCGGGCTGGTGTTAGCAGGGCAGCTGCTTATAGCGCTTCCGGGAGCCTGGGCCTTTGCCCACTTCCGTTTTCCCGGAAAAAGGGCATTGTTTCTTTTCTATATCATTCTGATGATGCAGCCTTTTCAGGTGACCATGGTCCCAAATTATCTGGTCCTTAAGCAGTTCCATCTTTTAAATACCCATCTGGCGGTCATTCTGCCGGGAATCTTTTCCGCATTTCCGGTCTTTATCATGACAAAATTCTTTGCATCCATCCCAACGCCTCTCATAGAAGCGGCAAGGCTGGACGGAGCCAGTGACTTTTCTATATTTTTGAAGGTGGGTATACCAGTGGGACGGCCGGGAATCATTTCCATGCTGGTGCTGGGATTCCTGGAATACTGGAATGCCATTGAACAGCCCATGACATTTTTAAAGGAGCAGAGACTTTGGCCGCTGTCCCTTTATCTGCCGGACATTACGGCTGATAAGGCAGGCGCTGCCTGGTCTGCCTCGGTCATCATGATGATGCTTCCTGTCCTTCTGTTCATCATGGGCCAGGAGACACTGGAGCAGGGGATTGCCGCATCAGGAATCAAGGAGTGAGAGTCAATGAACGTGAAAAAAGCAGCGGCCATATTCCTGGCCCTTATGGCAGCTCTGACCTTTCTGTCCAGGGCCCTGGATTCATTTACCGTCATACGGGTGAAGACAGGGTATGGAAAGCAGGATGTGATACCCTACGCAATACAGGGAGAGGGAGAGCTTACTGCCGGAAGAACGGTATACATATCACTGCCGGAGAACATGCAGGTGGAGGAAATCACAGCCAGGCCCGGACAGTCTGTTAAGGCAGGAGACACGGTCCTGACCCTTCAGATGGAAGGACTTGAGGAGGAGCGGGATGCCCTGACCCTGGAGTACAAAAAGGCAGAGCTGACGTTTAAACAGGAGCAGATGTCCTTTGCTCCGGTCCCGCGGGTGACTGAGGAGACTCTGGCGCTGCAGCAGCTGGCCGCGGCCCAGAGAGCCCTGGAACTGGGAAACCAGGATTTGGCGAAGGCGAAGGAGGACCATGAGAAGGCATCCATTGAACTGGAGCACGATTATGTGCAGAAGAAGAACCGGACCAGGGAGCAGGTGAAGGAGGATAACCGCAAGGCTATGAAAAGTGCCAGAAGATCATATGAGTCGGCCCAGAAGTCCAGGGATTCTGCTGTGAGAAAGGCGGAGCGGGAAGTGGAGGATAAGCAGAAAAAACTGGACCGCCTGGAGGAGCAGGGGGCTTCCGAAGAGGAGCTGGAACGGGCTAAGCTGGAGTTTGATAGGGCCGGAGAGGATTTGGAGGACATCCGGGATGAAGAGGACCTGAAGGTAGAGGAAGCCAGGGCAAAGATGTATGCGGCCGAGGAAGACTACGAGGATGTGGATTACGGGGAAAGGGAAAACCAGGAGGACCTGCGAAGGGCGTATGAGGACGCCTTGAAGGCAGAGGATGACAAGCTGGAGCAAGCCGGAAGAAAGGTCCGGGATTTGGAGGAAAGCCTGTATCAGGCCATGGAGAAGGTGGAAAACGCAAGGGTATCGGATGCCGGTACAGCGGCAGGGGAAGCGGCCGGAAGGGGAATGTCCGGCCTGAAACAGGAGTCCATGAAACTGGACATGGAGGAGATTCAAAAAAAGCAGAGGAAGATAGAGGAATTAATAGATGCCAAAGGACAAATCAAGGCATCGGTGGATGGGGTTGTGGTGGATACCGGATTACAGGCAGGGGACCGGATCCAGGACGGTCATCAGGTCAGGCTGGCTGTGGGCGGCCTGGAGATGAAAGCACAGATTGACAAGGAGACAGCCGGGGCAGGTCTCCTGAAAAAGGGTGTCAGGATGCAGGTGAAGCTTGCGGGACAGTCAAAGAAGGTGGAAGCAGAGGTGGAATCCGTGGACCAGATGGCAGAGGACGGGAAAATCCAGGTGACAGCCAGGATGCAGGAAGGCGAGGGAAGGCTGGGAGACCTGGTATCCTTTGCCGTGAACATGGAATCCGGGGCATACCCTTGTGTAATTCCCATGGAGGCGCTGCGTGAGGATAATAAAGGATATTACTGTCTGGCGGCAGAGCCGGAAAAAACCATACTGGGAGAGGAGCTAAAAGCAGTGAGAATCCAGGTGGAGGTACTGGAAAAGAGCAGTTCCGCCGCTGCTGTGTCAGGTCTTGTGACAAAGGATATGAAGCTGATTACAGAATCCGGCAAACCAGTGAGTGAAGGAGACCGGGTCAGGGTGGTGGAAGAATGAAAAAATGGATCATACTTATACTTATTGCCGCCGTATGGGGCTATGGGGCCATCCTGGCCTGGACCATGAGGGATGCGGGCAGCCAGGTATTTATATACTATGGGGAAGGGGAGGCGGTGGAGGAACAGCTGATTTCCCATGCACTGGACGGTGAACAGGAGCAGACCAGGAAAATGCTGCCTGAAATCACGGCCTGGTCCCGTGCGGAAAGGCTGAAGGTATTGAACCCCGGACTGGGAAGGTCAGAAGAGGCGGATTGCATCGCTGTATACGGACTTAAGGAAATGGCGTCATCACCCAGGCTGCTGGGAGGAACATATGGCTGCCGTTCAGACCAGGACGGATGCGTCATCAGCAGAGGCCTTGCCATGGAACTGTTCGGAGGTCTGGATGTAGCGGGAAAATATATCTGGTGCAGGCAGAAGCCCTACAGGATACGGGGAGTCACGGATGAATCATCCCATGTCATACTGCTGCCTGCCAAAGAGAAAGACGCCATGAGATACATGATGTTTACATACGTAAGGGGGGCAGAAAGTGGTGCGGAAGAAGGGACATCCCATGGGATGGAAACAGGAAAATCAGCGGCGGAAAATTTTCTTTACAGGAATGGGATTAAGTCCGGGAAGGTCCTGGTGGACGGAACGTATTTTTCCTCTGCCGCCGGCCTTGGAGTGTGTCTGCCGCTGTGGATAACTTCAGTCTGGATGCTCTCTGGCCTTCCGGGAAGCAGGAGGGGGATAAGGGGGAGGACAAAGGAGGGCATAAAGAAGAGTATAAAGAAGAGTACAAAGGAATTCATCCTGGCTGCCGTATTTTCTCTGGCGGGATTACTCCTGGCATGGAAACTGGAGCTTAAGATACCTCCGGATTTGATTCCCAGCAGATGGTCTGATTTTGAATTCTGGGCCAGGAAGATAGGGGAAATGCGTTCCGATATGGCGGACATGGGGGAGGCAGGAGCTGTCTGGTGGCTGGCGCAGATGAAGGGCAGGCTGTCAGTGTGCCTGCTCTGTTCTTTTATAGGCGCGGCGGGAGGTGTTATCTGGACGGCAAAATGCACAGGGCGTTCCAGGGAGTAAAGCAGATTCTCTCCGGGACGCCCTGGGGCTGTGTCCCCATACCTGGCAATGGACCGCACCCGGAAGGTGTAATCGCCGGGTGAATTTGCTGCGGAAGTCATAAGAGGTGACGGAAGCAGTGTCTCCCAGGCTCCATATGGAATGCGCCATGACCACCCAGGGTGATGATGACATGATTGCGGGTAAGGGCTGTAAGGCGGTCGGCAGAGGTTCATCGGCTGCTTATCTTCCAGGGGGCCCGTGATTCACGTATATCCCATGGCCTCATCCCCATTGAGGTGCAGAATGGGGGATAGGGAAAACATGCGCTCCAGACTGCCTTGGGGGATGAAGCTGATTCTGGGACCCGGCGCAAAGTAAACAGTATATTCCGGGTACTCTTCCAGGTTGTCCCGTATGACGCTTCCTGTATCCTCATCCAGTTCCAGTCCGCATACATAGGCACATCCTCCCAGGGACATAGACTGGCTCTCCACAATCACATCCTCGCCGGTAACAGGCAGGCGGGGCAGCCTGACAGTTACGTCTACCACGGTGGAACCGATGATTAATGCCTGTTTCAATTTTATTTCCTCCCATGAATCGTATTTTTAAATAGTGGTGATGATGCTGCCGGCCGGAAGCTTTGGAGCCGGGGGAACCACCCTGGGTACCATGAAAGTCAGATACGGAGACGGATCAGAGGAGGACGTGTCCATAGGACAAATCATCCTTACTCTGGATAAACCCATGGAATATGTTACAGCTGCGGGGGGGATCGTTCAGCTCCGACGGAACCGCCATGACACGCTATCTTGTGCAGAAGGACTGCCGTCTGAAAGGCTTTGAGGTCCAAAACCCGGAACAGGTGAAAAGGGAATTCAAGGTTACCTGATTCAGTGGAAATGCTCTGACGGTTCAGGAGGAGAGTCCTGGTTTACCACGAATCTGGACCGGCAAAACAGCATGGACGCAGACCGCGGCATTCTATGAATACTCGGTTGTATTGGGAAGCAGCGGGTGGAATACCGCGGGAGCTGTGTGCGTTATAATTGGGCGCATCATGCTGGTGAAGGAGCTGGCGGCGTGGGCGCCTGGGGAGAAAACAGAATTATGACATCTCCCCTGATGGATGGTTGCCGCCGTACTTTTTTGTAAAATAATGATGGAGAAGAATCAATTTGAACCTGTCGTTGTCTTTGTGGAACGGATTGAGATTCAGCTGCTTTTTCAGCTGGTTCAACCGGAACACCATGGTGTTTCTGTGTATGAACAGAGCTTCGGCAGCCATAGAAATATCCATATTGCAGGCAACCAGGGCGCCTATGGTCTCCTGGGCCGTGGGGGAGATTTTCATATAGTCCAATTCATTTTTGAAAAAGTGTTCAAAAGAGTGTTCCGGAATTTCGTATACAAGGTGTTCTGCCAAAAAGTCATCTATATAATAGATTCGCTTTTCCATGTCCGGCCGGTTCTGCGCGTACCGGAAAACAGCCTGGGCAGAAATGGAGCTGTCGCAGTAATGCCCGATATTCGTTACGGTGAGCCCCACACCGATACGGCAGGAGACGAAGTAATTTTTATTCAAATCCCGGAGCCGCCCTTGCCGCCCGCGCCAGCCGGAGCCAGGAGGCCGGAGCCGGTCTTTACCAAAGAGCAGCCGCCCGTGTGCCGCTGCAAGGTGCGCTATGGGAAACGGGCGGCATGATTCCATTCCTGTCATGGACTACCGGCAATACAGGCGGGAGCGGCGATTAGTACATGAGTGCTGCAACTACGATTCCGGGAACTGTATCGCGCTGGACGACGGGGAGGAATGTGTCTGCATCCAGAGCATTTCCTACTCCCTGCTCTGCCGGTGGTTCCGAATTGCGGTGCTGCCGCTAGACAGGGAGCTGGAGGCCACCCTGTTCCACCGACTGGACAGGAAGAAATGCTGCGTGTGCGGTAAGTTATTTCTTCCCGGCTCCAACCGCGCCAAATACTGCCCGGAATGTGCCGCCGCCATGAAGCGGAAACACGCCGTAGAGCGCAAACGGAAACAGAGGCATAAGTGTCACGCTTTAGGGGCTGAAAAACCCTTGTAATATGACGCATGGGGCAGGAACCTGTTTTCAGTTTCCGCCCCATGTTTTCCGCCATATCAGAATTATTCTTCCATGCCCTCACTCTCGAAAAATTGTGCAACCGTCATACATTTCGGATGTTCCATTTCAAGGCTTAAAAAATCCTTATCTCCCGTGAGAATAATATCCACATCAGACACAATCGCCGCATTTAAGATCGGCTGGTCTTTTGCGTCGCGTATCAGCTTTTCCGCATGGTCTACCGCTGGGATAAGCTCATAGGACATTTCCGCAAGCAGCACTTCCGCGTCCGGCAGGAACTTCGGGGCTTTCCGTTGCAGAATATCCCGCAGCTCCACAATGTTGCGGTCACACAGGACAATCTCGTGATTGTCCGCGATATACAGAAGCGCCCGCGCCGGTTTGGAACGTGGAAAGACCAATGCGGAGAACAGGATATTTGTGTCGACCAATATCCGCATATTACCTTTCCTTTCCGTACCGTACTTCGTCTACCAGTGCCTGAATATCATCTTCACTGTAAACGCCCATTTCTTCGGCAGCCCCAGTAAAGGCAGCCTGCGCCTTGTGGATTGCTTTGGAAGAAGCGTTGCTTACAACAATTTCCCCGTCCTGCTTCTGGAAGAACAGAATTTTATCCCCGGACTTTAAGCCGAGCAGACGCCGTATTTCCACCGGCACCGTAATCTGACCGTTTGCAGAGATTTTTGCCAAATTCATAAAATCACCCTTTCTATTCTTGAAATCTAAAGAAAACTTGAGGTCATTTATAGTATATCCCATTCCGGGGCAAAAGTAAACTTGCCACAGGCGAAAAAGCGTGGCTGTTTTATGAATTTTTTGTGAATTTGATTAAAACGTCCTTGACAACTCGTCTCTGGGGCAGCCGTATGAGTAGTCAAATTCCTTCATGAAGGTCCAGTTCTCCAAGATACATAAATATTCCTCTCCTGTCTGTTGTTATTTTAAGTATATCAAGTTTTACATCATATAAAAATGTGCTTTTGATACAATAAATAAAAAGATAAATTGGGAAATATACATAGAGAATTGCCGAAATATGTACAGGAGGGGGGATTTTACGGCTAAAAGAAGGGTATATTTGACTGCATATGATAAAGAAATGTGCAGCTGATATAATAACCGTCTCTTTTTATTAGTCCCGGCGGATATTGTTTTGCAATTGTGGCATTGCTATACTTAATGCATACAGGAAGTACCGAAACAGTCCATAAATACAATCAATATGTGGGAGGATTATAAGAATGAAAAAGACAGGAAAAAAGTTACTGGCAACCGCATCCGCAGTTTCACTGGCAGCGCTCACTTTGAGCGGCTGTGGAGGAGGGAGCGCCGCCTCTTCGTCTGCTGTCCAGCCTTCAGAAACAAAAAAGGAGGAGACGCAGGAGCAGGCAGAGCTGGCAGGCGCTGAGTCATCTGCCGGGGTTGCGGACCACACCCAGGGAGATCCTATCGTGATCAAGATAGCCCATGTCAGCCAGGAGGGAGTGCCCATTGACCTTGCATCCAACAAATTGGGAGAGATGTTAAAAGAGAAAACCGGCGGAAGAATTAAGGTAGACGTGTTCCCTGCCTCAGCATTGGGAAATAATACGGAACTTCTGGAACAGCTTCAGATGGGTACTCTGGAAATGGCAATTTCCTCCGTGGCATTTCTTGGGGCATTTACGGATTCCACTGCTCTTTTGGACCTTCCGTATTTATTCCAGTCCAATGAAGCGGCTGAGGAGGTGCTGGACGGCGATGTGGGACAGGAAATATTCAGCAATCTGGAACCTGCCGGCTTCAAGGGGATGACATGGATGGCTACCGGCTGGAGACAGCTGACTGCCAATAAGGAAATTCATAAGCCGGAGGACATGAAGGGACTGAAAATCAGGGTTATGGAAAATCAGATGCACATTGACCATTTCAATGCGCTGGGTGCATCCGCAGTGCCCATGGCATTCTCTGAATTATATACGGCGCTTCAGAATGGAACCATGGATGCCCAGGAGAACCCCTTTGCCAATATTGACGGCAACAGATTGTATGAGGTACAGAAATATATCATAGAGACAGGCCATATTTATGATACAAGTCCATTATTAGCCTCCAAGACATGGTAGGACAGCCTCAGTGCGGCGGACCAGGAGCTGATTCAGGAATGTGTGGACGAGATGATTGTTTATGAGCGTGAACTCTCTGCTTCCAATGAGGCTGAACTGGAAGAAAAGATCGGAAACAATGGGACAAATGTAATCATTACCCTTACGGATGAGGAGAGACAGGCGTTCCGTGACGCGGCTGAGCCGGTTTATGACAAGTATGTTCCCGGAATAGGGGAAGATTTGGTAAACAAGGTTGACGAAATCAACGCAAAGTACATGAAGTAAAAAGACCTTGTACATAAGGAGAACAGCATGGAGAAGACGGAGAAGAAAGAACCTTTTTATAACCAAATTGAGAAGTATATCATTGTATGCATGTTTCTCGTGATGACCATAATCATTGCACTTAACGTTGTTACCAGATTTGTATTTAGCTTCACCCTTTCCTGGGGTGAACAATTGGCCAGGCTGCTGCTGGTATGGACATCCTTTGCCGGAATCAGCTGGGCAGGAAAAATCAATGCCCATATGAGGGTGACGGCCTTGTCATTGGCTTTTAAGAAGGACCCGAAGATTTTTGAGGCAGTGTACCTGGTGGGGGATGTGATTGCTGTTGGTTATGGGATATATATGTCTTATGAGATATTCCGGCTTATGAATTTGATACGGAACCAGGGGCAGGTTCTTTCCGCCCTGCCCTTCGTTCCCAAATGGATTATGTATCTGGCAGGAGTGCTGGGGATGGCCGGTATGAGTATACGGATTATCCAGCGCAGGGCCGGAGAATTCATGAATGCAGGTAAGGAGGGGGCAGAGGTATGATCGGTACAATGCTGGGAGTATTATTTGTATGCCTTTTGGGCACTGTCCCCATTGCGGTGAGTTTGGGATTGAGCTGTGTGGCTACATTCTCTGTCTTTAACGCGGGAAGCAATATGACACAGATGCTGGCGCAGTCCACGGTTACAAGCATTGATTCATTCTCTCTCATGGCAATTCCATTCTTTATGCTGGTGGGAAGTCTGATGGAGAGGGGAGGCATTGCAAAGAAGCTGGTGGATGTGGCGGAAATGATGACAGGAACCATGCCGGGCGGATTGGGTATGGCTGCCATAGTAGCGTCCATGTTCTTTGCGGCCATATCGGGCTCCGGACCCGCTACAGCCGCGGCTATAGGGGGCATCATGATTGGCGCCATGACAGCCCAGGGCTATTCCAAAGGGTACAGCGGAGCTCTGATAGCGGCAGGAAGCACCATCGGGCCGGTTATACCGCCCTCCATACCCATGATTATGTATGGGGTTACCATTGGGGTTTCCGTATCCTATATGTTTATCGCGGGAATTATTCCAGGGGTCCTCATGGGCGTGGCCCTGATGATTTATAACTATTTTGCCAGTAAAAAGCGGGGCTATAAGGGGAACGAGACAAAGGCCAAGACCGGCAGGGAAAAAGCGGTTGTGCTGAAGGAAGCCATACCGGCTATACTGATGCCCGTCATAATCCTGGGAGGCATTTATTCCGGTGTGTTTACTCCGACGGAATCCGCTGTCATCGGTGTCGTGTATGCAATCATTGTGGCTGTGTTCGTGTACCATCACCTGAGCCGGAAGGCTTTTTGCGAGGCCATGTTTGACGCGGCCATCACATCGGCCACCATCATGATACTGTTTGGCGCGGCAAATACCTTTGGCCGGATACTGACCATGAACCGTGTCCCTGCCATGATTACGGACTGGATGATGTCCATAACAAGCTCCAGAGCCATGATCATGCTGATGCTTAACATTGCTCTCCTGATCATCGGGATGTTTCTGGATACCATATCGTCAATCGTACTGTTTGGACCAATCTTTGCGCCTATTGCAATAGCAATTGGGTTTGATCCACTTCATTTCGGCATTATTATGGTGATTAACCTGTGCATCGGAATGCTTACGCCTCCCATGGGAGGAAACCTGTTTGTTGCCCAAAGGCTATTTATCTGTGGGCCAGTGAGCAGCCATGGTGTGACAGGGACAATATGTTTCCCGCAGGGCACAGTATGGGAGGGGCCATTGTTTCCAATATTATACCGCAGCTTCAGCCCAGGGGAGCCGTTATGTGGGCTCCGGGAAACGTGGTCTACTATGATATCAGCAGCCGTGTCCATGCTGTTCCGGGCCACTACGAGGAGTTCTATGACATAGGCGGACTTATGATGTCCAGTGAATTCCTTTCACAAGTGAGAAAGACAGATATCGTCAGGCAGGCGGAAGGTTACGGCAAAGAGGTGCTTATCATACATGGGGAGTTGGATGAGAAGGTTCCGGTTTACGCGGTGGGACCATATCTGGACCTGTATGGGGAAAAGGCCCGTCTGGAAATAATAAAAGGGGCCAATCATCAGTTTACTTCGGTTGAATGGAAGAATAGGGTATATGAATTGAGTATTGATTACATAAAAGAAAAGGTGGGCTCGACAGAAAAATATCTGTTAGAAGATTGAGTGCGGTTTTAATATCTGTAAGCCAACCCCTGCCCGTACCATTCCGGACAGGGGTTTTGCCCTCCAACTCAAAAATATACAAATTGGAATTGTCGTTATTTTTGGACAAGAATAACCGATTTATCGGAAAATACCACAAAGAGGGAATGGAAGAATTGTAAATAATACATGAAAATACTTTGTTTGGCGAAAATCTTTTGGTAGTATATTGACATTTTGAGATTAAGATGTAAAATGTAGACATAATCAAAAAGCTCCAGCAGGAGAGAAAAATTTTTGTTAATCTTAACAAGAGTTTGGCAACCTTTGACAAAGCGTTGCGGCTCTTGTTTTTTTTGTTCATATTTGTCTAAAAATTAACGATAATAACGGTGAAATCAGGAGTTTAAAGCTGTTCAGCCGGATAAAGCATGATGGGGACCCATGAAAAATATGGGCCTGAAATAAAACACAGGACAAAGAGGTGAGAAGGATGCTGTTAAGAAATGGAACCGTTGTCAGCGGGACGGGCTGTGTGCGGCAGGATATCCGCATAGGCGGGGGACGGATTGTACAGACCGGTCCGGGCCTGGAACCCCTTGAGGGGGAAGAGGTAATGGATGTATCCGGCTGTCTGGTTGCGCCGGGAGGAATCGATGCCCATACCCATTTCGACATGCCCTGCGGCGGCATCATGACTTCAGATGATTTTGAGAGCGGCACCAGGGCGGCTGTGGCCGGGGGAACCACCACAGTGATTGACTTTTCGGAGCCGGAGCAGGGGGCCAGCCTCCAAAGCGGTCTGGACCGGTGGCATGAGAAAGCGGACGGACGGTCCTTTACGGACTATTCCTTCCACATGACCGTGGCCCGGTATGACCAGGGGATAGAGGAGGAAATCCTCTCCATGATTCGCCAGGGAGTCACTTCCTTTAAAGCCTACACGGCTTATAAGGGGGACCTGGGAGTGGAGGACCGGGATATGTACCGGCTCCTGTCACTGATGAAGAAACATGGTGTCCTTTTGATGGTACACTGTGAAAACGGCGATATCCTGGATGTGCGCCGGGAGGAACTGGCAGCCGGACATCCGGCGGATATATCCCTCCATCCGCTGTCCAGGCCAAATGAGGTGGAACACGAAGCCGTGTCCAGGATGATTGACATGGCAAGGCTTCTCGCGGTTCCGGTTTACATAGTCCACACCAGCACCAGACAGGCGCTTAAGGAGATAGAGGAAGCAAAGGAAGAGGGAGTGAGGGTTTACTGCGAGACATGTCCCCAATACCTGTTCCTGTCAGAGGAAAAGTACCGTCTTCCCGGTTTCGAGGGGGCAAAATATGTGTGCAGCCCGCCCCTGAGGAGCAGCAGAGACCAGGAAGCCCTGTGGCGGGGACTGAAGCAGGGGATTGTGGATACGGTTTCCACGGATCACTGTTCCTTTAACTACAAGGGCCAGAAGGATTTGGGACGGGTGGACTTCCGCCTCATACCAGGCGGACTTCCGGGTGTGGAGAACCGGCTGGAGCTCATGTATTCACAGGCTGAAAGCCATGGCCTTACATACAGCGGCATTGCCAGGATGACAGCAGAAAATCCGGCAAAAATATTTGGCTTATATCCAAGGAAAGGAGTGATACAGCCAGGCAGCGACGCTGATCTGGTGGTAATCCGGCCGGACAGCAGTCATGTCATAGATGCCGGCACACAGAGGCAGTATGTAGACTACAACCCTTACCAGGGCATGGTAGTTTCACATAAAGTCCGGCATGTATTTCTGAGAGGGCAAAAAATCATAGAGGACGGCGCATTTAAGACAGATATACCGGCCGGCAACTATTTACTCAGGAACACATTGGTCAGATAGGCTTTTCTCCGGCTTTAGTCTATCTGTCAAGCCTGTACACTGGACGGATAAAGAACCATACCACAGGCACATCCTGGTACGAATCAGGGTGGGTAACGACGAAGTCAGGAACACCCGAAGGGAAGAAGCCCCCTTTCGTATTCTTAATCAGTTAAAGGAGAACAACATGAATAAGAATGCATCCAAAAGTACTTCAACTATCAAAACCGGCTCCATTTATGAGTTAAATGGACGCCCGCCATTCGCGCAGGCATTTCCGCTGGGATTCCAGCAGCTCTTGGCCATGTTCGTGGGAAACATAGTCCCCATGATTCTGGTAGCAAATGCAAGCGGTATGGACGCTTCACACGCTACGCTGCTTCTGCAGTGCTCCATCCTGGGAGCCGGCGTAGCCACACTTCTGCAGGTATTCCCCATACGGTTCGGCAATCTTCAGTTCGGATCAGGGCTGCCTGTCATGATGGGACTGACATACACATTTCTTCCCATCTGCATTTCCGTATCTGTCAATTATGGGTTAGGGGTTTTATTTGGGGCGCAGTTGGTAGGCGGTCTGGTGTCTATCGCTATCGGCTTTGCTCTTCCCAAAATTAGGAGATTTTTCCCGCCGGTGGTGACGGGGACCATTATCACCTCCATCGGTATCTCCTGTTTCCCCATTGCTGCTTATAATCTGGCGGGAGGACAGGGTGACCCGTCCATGGGACAGCTCCACAATTTTGTCATCGGCCTGGTCGTCATTCTGGCTATTCTGATTATGAACGGCTACGGCAAGGGCATGGTCAGCGCGGCAGCTGTACTGGGCGGCATGATTGTGGGATACGTCATAGCGGCTATCTGCGGATACATCAATTTTTCGCCCATCAGCGAAGCGGCATGGTTTGCTGTTCCGAGGCCAATGGCTTTTGGAAAACTGGAGTTCCACCTGAACTTTGTTTTGGTATTTGTCCTGCTGTTCTTCATCAATGCGGTGGAGATGTCGGGAGACTTTACGGTTTCGGCCACAGGCGGCCTTAACAGGCAGCCGAAGAATGAGGAGCTGAGAGGCGGCATCATCGCCAACGGCATTGCCTGTATCTTTTCCTCCTTCTTCAACTGTTTCGCCACAGGAACCTACAGCCAGTGCTCCGGTATCGTGGCGTTGACAAAGGTTTGTAACCGCTGGGTTATGGGCTGGGGCGCCATCACACTGACGGCCGCAGCCTTCTGTCCGAAGCTGGCCAGCGTGCTTTCCACCATACCCAACTGCGTTATCGGCGGGGCAACCATCGTGGTATTCTCCATGATATGTATGTCAGGCATGAGCCTGGTGGCGAGAGCCAGATTCACCAACAGGGCCATGCTCATATGCGGACCTGCCCTTGCGCTGGGACTGGGAATCTCTCTGGCAAAGGATACGCTGTCTGGTATGGGTGAATATGTGCAGATGTTCTTCGGGGAGTCATCCATCATCCTAGTACAGCATTGTTTAAATATCAGTGATTAAATTACTAATGGTATCCCGGCATATGTCCACTTAAATGGGTGTGCTGTAAGATTGTATTGTTCAATAAAGCGCAGGATGCTTGCTTCCAGTTCTTCTATTGACAGGCAGCTTTTCCGCTTCAGCAGCTTCCGGTTAATGATGCCAAACCATATCTCAATCTGGTTCATCCAGGAACTGTGTTTCGGAGTATAGACAAAGCGGATCCGGTGGGAAGGGTCATGCAGGAAATCCGCCCGGCTTTCCATACTTTTAAGGATCCCTGTTTTCCCTTTTTTGCCCAGTTCCACGCCAAGGGCACAGGCTTCTGCCACAAAGCGGACAAGGGCTTCCGATTTATGGGTGTTTAGGCCATCGCATATAAATGTCCATGGGGCTTGCGGGTCTGTCCCTACCAATGCTTTCACGGCTTCCACAAAATCCTCTTCTGTGCGTGTGGAGTTTAAATACGGCATTTCCATACGGCCCGTTGCAACATCAAAGAACCCGATGAGGCTGGCCGTGCCATGGCGGATATACTCAAACTCCATTTTGGCGCACTGGCCGGGTAATGGGAGCTTGTCAGGATATTTATGTTCCAGCGCTTGTACCCCGGTCATTTCATCCGTGGAAACAATGTGTGCACCTTCCCGGCTTTGTTCCTGGGCACTCTGGTACAGGCCGCAGATTTCGTTTACTTTCCGCGCAAAAGATTCCGGGGCTTCCGTCTTTTCCGAAGAATGAAGCCAGTAACGGATTTTGTGGGGATGTAAATCTACCTCATTTTTAAAAAACGGCTGACAGATTTCTCAGAAATCTGTTCAGCGATCCCCTGCTTTTTAATTTCTGCCACTAACAGCGGGAGACTCCACTGGCTTACTTCGTACCCAAAATCATTTGGGTTGCTGCAGGCAAGGTCGATGATCCGCATGATCTGGTCCGGCGTAAAAACAGACGGGGCACCGGGGCGTTTTTTATCGGACAGGACTGCCCGTATCTCATCTTCAAGCTTTTCCGGGGCGTCCATTTCAATCCTCCGCAAGGCTGGGAGCGCCGCGAGGAACCGACTGCGCCAGGTGGCAACATTATTATAATGAAGCCCGGCCTGTGGTGCAATATTCTGGTTGAGTTCCCCCTGTGACGCAAGCAGGACAATGCTGGCTCTTTTGACCAGTCCTGACGGAAGGGAGCGGCTTTTTGAAAAAGCAGATAATATGTTTTTCATGGCATCAGATAAAACCGGGATAGTATCAATTGTTTTCCTTCGCATAATAACACATCCATTCTTTAGTGATAGAATTATTATGCACCGACTACAATAAAAAAGCAACGTCTATTCATTATTATTTTGGCAATGCTGTACTAGTGGCCGGATTTGCCATTGTCCTGAACCTGATACTTCCAAAGGATAAGACGGACCAGGAAGTGGAGGCAGAGTACATAAGGGAAATCAGCCAGACAGAAGAGGATGGCGCTGCATCTGCAAAGGCACATGAAGTTGAGACGGCGTAAGCTATCGCGTGTGAATCAAAGAGAAAAGGAGTTTAGACTATGATCAGCCATTTATTTAAAAACGGAATCATTGTAACGGTAAATCCTGACAGGGAGATATTTTTTCACGGTGCGGCAGCCGTAAAGGACGACCGGATTGTGGAAGTGGGACCTACCGAGGCCCTGGAGGCCAAGTATACGGATTGTGAACGCGTGACGAACCTGGAGGGCAGGGTGATGTTCCCGGGCTTTGTGAACACCCACAACCATCTGTTCCAGACCCTGCTTCGGGGACTGGGGGATGATATGGTGTTAAAGGACTGGCTGGAAACAATGACCTTCCCCGCGGCCACCAGCCTGACTCCCGATGACTGCTACCACGGCGCCATGCTGGGCCTGATGGAAGGCATCCACAGCGGTATCACCACCAACCTGGATTACATGTATCCCCATCCAAGGGAAGGGCTGGACGACGGCGTTATAAAGGCCATGAGGGAGCTGGGAATCCGCGGCATCTTCGGCAGGGGCTGCATGGACACCGGAATCCAGTACGGCGTGCATCCGGGCATCACGCAGCAGAAGGACGACATCGAGAAGGGCGTCAGGGACATCTTTGAGCGCTACCACAACTGCGACAACGGCCGCATCAAAATCTGGGTGGCGCCGGCAGCCATGTGGTCCAACACCAGAGAGACACTTAAGATGCTCTGGAAGGTGACAAACGAGTACAAATCAGGCTTCACCGTACATATCTCCGAGACAGAGTTTGACAGAGAGGCAGCCAAGGGCATTCACGGCAAGTGGGATATAGACGCCATGATTGACATGGGAATCTGCGGGCCAAACGTACTGATGGTGCACTGTGTACATCTGACGGATGAGGATATTGAGAAGGCCGGGAAGTACGACCTTAAGATCTCCCACAATGTATGTTCCAACATGTACCTGTCATCAGGCGCAGCTCCTATTCCAAAGCTTTTAAAGGCAGGCGTTACCTGTTCCCTGGGCGTGGACGGAGCAGCTTCCAACAACGCCAACGACATGATAGAGCTGATGAAGAACACGGCCCTGATGCAGAAATGCGCCACCAGGGATCCGCTGTCCATGTCGGCCGAGAAGGTAGTGGAGATGGCCACCATCGACGGCGCAAGGGCCATTGGCATGGAGGATGAGATTGGTTCCATAGAGGCAGGCAAGAAGGCGGATATGGTAATCTTTGACCCATATGAGTGCGTCAAGGCAGTTCCCCTTCACAACCCATGCTCCACTCTGGTTTACTCCGCGTCATTAAAGAACATCACAGATGTGTATGTGGATGGCAGGGGAGTCATGGAAAAGGGAGTTATCCTTACAGTGGAGGATGAAAAGGCGGAGCTTCGGGCAGCCCAGAAGGCAGCGGAGGAACTCTGCGTGAGAGGCAATATCACCAACCGCTTAGAAGGGCATAAGTGGAATGATACTTATAGAAAATATGAGAGGCAGTAAAGAATGATAAAAAATGGAAATCTGGCAGCGGCCATTATAAAACCAGACTATGTATTGACGCCGGAGGGCCTGAAAGAGGGCTGGGGCGTCCGGATAGAAGAAGGACGGATTGCCTGTGTGGGGCCCTGGGATTCCCTGGGCGGCGGAAGCAATGAGGAGGCGCAGGCAGTCTGCCTTCCGGGACAGATGCTTCTTCCGGGCTTTGTCAATGGACACAACCATATGTACGGCGTCCTTTCCCACGGCATCACGGCAGAGGCAATGGTAACGGATTTTTCCGATTATCTGAAGGATTTCTGGTGGCCCTGCGTGGAGGACAGAGTGGACCATGACCTGGCGCGCATTACCGCCAGGTGGGCCTGCGTGGAGATGATTGACTCCGGGGTTACATCCTTTGTGGATATCCTGGAAGGACCTAATTCCATTCCCGGCGCTCTTGAAGTAGAAAAAGAGGAAGTAGAAAAGGCCGGCCTGAGGGGCTTCCTGTCCTTTGAGGCCTGCGAGAGAAAGAGCAGGGAAAACGGCCGGCTGGGTCTGAAGGAAAACTTCGATTTTGCAAAGGCCTGCAATGAGGAAAAGGGCCTGGTGAAAGGCGTCATGAGCATCCACACCCTGTTTACCTGCGGCGAGGATTTCATACGTGAGGCAAAGCACATGGCGGATGAAGCCGGATGCCTGCTTCACATGCATATGAGTGAAAGCGACCTTGAACCGGCATGGGCCAGGGAACATCTGGGAACCACGCCGGCGGAGGCATATGACGGCATGGGATGCCTGGACGGAAACGTCCTGGCTTCCCAGCTGGTACAGATCACTGATAAGGAAATAGCCATTCTGGCAGAAAAAGGCGTAAAGGGTATCTCCATGCCGCTGTCCAACTGCGAGGTGGGCGGCGGAATAGCTCCCATAGAGAAAATGCTGGAGGCCGGCATGACCGTCGGCCTGGGCACGGACGGCTATGTGAATAACTTCTTTGAAGTGATGCGCGGAGCTTTCCTGATTCATAAGGGCTGCCATAAGGATCCCCAGGCCATGCCTGCGGGGAAGGTGTACCGCATGGCAACGGAGCTGGGCGCAAAGGCTGTGGGCATAGAGGCGGGAGTCATAAAGGAGGGCATGCTGGCCGACCTGATTACCGTGGATGTGGCAAGGCCCACTCCTGTCAATGAATATAACGTATATGACCAATTAGTACTTTTTACCAACCCCCAGAATGTGATAAACGTAATGGTGGGAGGCGCATGGCTTAAGAGGGACGGAAAGCTGGTGACCCTTGACAAAGAGGCTGTGCGCAGGGAGATGGAAGAAAAGACAGAGAGGTTCTGGAAAGGAGATTCAGAATGCCGTTAACAAAAGTAGGCGAAAAACATTTTTCTGTGATAAACCACTGCGTACCCCGTATTGATGGGGTGGATAAGGTAACGGGAAGGGCGCGCTACGCAGCGGACATATATATGGAAGGAATGCTATACGCTGGCGTTTTAAGAAGCCCCTATTCCAGTGCCAGGGTAGTGTCCGTTGATGCCGCGAAAGGAAAAGGGATTCCGGGCGTGGAGGCTGTTGTTACCTGTTTTGACATGCCCCGCACCAGAAGCTGGGCAGGATATATGTATCTGACGGATACCATCCGTTATTCCGGAGACTGTGTGGCCATGGTTGCGGCCCAGTCAAAGGAGCTGGCAGACGAGGCTCTGGAGGCGATTCATGTTGAGTATGAGGAGCTTCCTGGCGTGTATACCATTGAGGAAGCCTTGAGCGAGGGCGCCTTTGCGGTCCATGAAAAATATCCCGACAATATTTTCAAGGAATCCATGTTCCATATCCGAAAAGGAGATCCGGAGGCAGCATTTGAAAAGGCTGATATTGTTCTGGAAAGGGAATACAGAACCCAGTACATCGAGCACTCCTATATTGAGCCGGAGGCATGTATCTGCTATCTGAACCCCAACGACGGTGCCATGACCGTACATTCCGCTTCCCAGAATCCCTTCTTTACAAGAAGGTATGTGGCGGATGTGCTGGGAGTGCCCATGAACCAGGTCCGCATGGTGCAGGAGACCCTGGGCGGCACCTTCGGAGGCAAGGAGGAGGGCGCCGGACTGGTGGCAGGAAGATGCGCCTACCTGTGCAATCTGACGAAAAAACCGGTGAAATTCGTGTTTAACAGGGAGGACTCCTTCCTGGAATCCGCTAAGCGCCATCCCTTCCGCCTCCGCTACAAGGCCGGACTCACAAAGGACGGACGGATCGTGGCCTGGCAGGGCGAGCAGGTGGATAACTGCGGAGCCTACAACAACCAGACCCAGTTCATGAACTGGAGGGCCAATGTCCACTCAGCAGGCCCTTATGAGATTGATAATATAAAGACGGATACATACGGTGTGTTCACAAACAATGTGCACTCCGGCGCCATGAGAGGCTACTCATCACCGCAGCTGATTTGGGCGCAGGAGCAGTTCATCGAGGAGCTGGCCATGGCCTGCGGCATGGATGAACTGGAATTCCGGCGCAAGAATCTGCTCCACGACGGGGCTCTGACAGCCACCGGCGTTCCCGTGGAGCACTGCGTGATCCAGGAAATCATGGACGCCACCGCAGAGCAGACCGGCTACAAGGAGAAACACGCAGCCTACTTAAAACAGCCCGAGGGAAGCCGCAAGCGCAGGGGCATCGGCCTGGCCGTCTGCCACAGGGGTTCCGGACTGGGAGCTGAATCACCGGACGCGTCAGGATGTATGATGATCTGCAACGAGGACGGTTCCGTGATGATTAATTCCGGTCTGGTAGAGAACGGCCAGGGCTTAAAGACAGCCTATGCCCAGATTGCGGCGGAAGCCCTGGGTGTGAGCTATGAGGCGGTCCGCTTCTTCGGCACCGACACCCATTCCATACCGGACTGCGGCATGACAGTGGCCTCCAGAGGAACGGTCATGGGAGCGCAGTCCGTCAGGAAGACAGGAGAGAAGTTAAAAGGGGTCATGATCCAGAATGCCCTGGAGCTTCACAGCCTTCCCCTGGAGGAAATCGAGAAGGCATACGGCCTTAAGAAGGGAACCCTGGATTACGGTAAGCTGACAGCGGACCAGGTGGAGCTTTTAGACAGCCAGTTCTATTTAAAGAAATACCCGGATGTGAAGGTTCCCTTCTCCGGCGTCTGCAATGCCTGCCTCTGGACCGGTAAGCAGATGGCTGCCTTTGAGTGGTTTAAGCCCCAGGATTTGATTCAGGACCACGAGACAGGACAGGGAAAAGCATTCCCCACCTTTGCATACGGCTGCATCGTGGCTGAGGTGGAAGTGGATATGAAGACCGGCTACGTGGATGTGCTGGAGGTAACAGCCAGCCACGACGTGGGAACCGCCATCAATCCGGCTCTTGTAAAGGGTCAGATTTACGGAGGCATTGTAATGGGCCAGGGCTTTGCGGTGACAGAGGACGTGGTAACCGGTAAGCGTGGACAGAAGACGAAGAATTTTGACAGCTACATCCTTCCCACCTCCATGGACGCCCCGAAAATGAACATCAATATATATGAAAACCAGGACCCGGCAGGAACCTATGGAGCCAAATCCATCGGGGAACCAGCCACCGAGGGCGTGGGGGCAGCCATTGCCAATGCCATCTTTAACGCCACCGGCCGACGGGTCTATGAGAATCCTGCAGACCTAGAGACAGTATTGCTGGGACATAAATTACAGTAGAAGGGAGATTCGGCAAATGATTCAGTATAAGTATCACAGGGCCGTTTCCCTGGACGACGCAGTGAAGGTGCTTAAGGAATACGGCGGCAAGGCCCGTATCGTCGCCGGGGGGACGGATATCTTAGTCCAGATTCACGAAAAGGATAAGCGGTGGAAGGACCTCCGGTGTCTGCTTGACATCACCTATTTAGACAGGGAGCTGCGCTATATCTGCGAGGACGAGGCGCATGTATACATCGGCCCTCTGTCCACCCACACGGATCTGGAGCAGTCGGAAATCATTGCAAAGCACATCCCCTTCCTGGGATGGGCCAGCGCCACCGTGGGTTCCCCGCAGATACGAAACCGCGGAACACTGGGCGGAAGCATCGGCAACGCGTTTCCGGCCTCCGACCCACTGCCTGCCCTGATTGCGGCGGACGCCCTTATCAAGGTGTACGGCCAGGACGGCGAGCGGGTATGCCTGCTCAAGGATTTTTATGAGGGAAAGGGAAGCCTCAAGCTTGAACCGGGAGAATTCATCCGTGAATTCGTGGTAAAGAAGCTGCCGGAGGGAACCGGAATGGGATTTTCCAAGCTGGGCAGAAGAAAGGCTCTGGCCATATCCAGGCTTAACTGCGCCGCAGCCCTTACCATGGACTCTGAGGGAACCGTCACAGAGGCCAGAATCGCTCCGGGATGTATCTTCGTACAGCCTGACAGAGTGGAGAAGGCAGAGCTGGTCCTTATAGGGCAGAAGCCGTCTGAGGAGCTGTTTGCCAAAGCGGGAAAGACCGTTTCAGAGGTCATGATAGAGCGCATCGGCATCCGCTGGTCTACCCAGTATAAGGAGCCTGCGGTCCAGGAAATCGTACTTCGGGCCCTGTGTCAGGCAGCGGGAATGGAGGTATAGCAGTGGAGAAGATGAAAATAAGTTTTACATTAAACGGAAAGCCATGCCAGGTGGAGGTAAAACCCCACCAGAGGCTTTTGGATATGCTGAGGGACGAACTGCGCCTGACCGGTACCAAGGAAGGCTGCGGAATCGGTGAGTGCGGCGCCTGTACCGTGATTTTGGACGGCAGGGCAGTCACATCCTGTCTGGTACCGGCTCCCTCTGTGGACGGCCGGAACGTGGTCACCATTGAGGGAGTGGGCTGCAACGGGAAGCTGGATCCGGTCCAGGAGGCGGTTCTTGAGAACCACGCTCTCCAGTGCGGATTCTGCACACCGGGATTCATCATGAGCGCAAAGGCTCTCTTAGACGAGAATCCGGATGCCACAAGGGAGGAAATCCGCCGTGCCATATCCGGAAACCTGTGCCGCTGTACAGGGTATGAGCAGCTGACCGACGCCATCTACCAGGCGGCAGGAGAGCTTAAAAAGCTCCGCATGGAGAAGCTGTAACCCCCAATAAGGGACAGAATGGGTCTGACGTTTGCCCGCAATATAAAATCAAGGAGATATTGGAACATGAGCTGTGAAATCAAATGGGCTTTAAACAAGATGCCCAAGACGGAAGACAAAAATCTCTCCATCATGTCTGTGGTGGAGGTAAAGAAAGCAAGGGCTTTCCATGAAAGCATTCCCCAGTACCAGGTGACCCCTCTGGCAGACCTTAAGAACATGGCGGAGTATCTGGGCCTGGCAAAGGCCTGTGTGAAGGACGAGAGCTACCGGTTTGGATTAAACGCATTCAAAGTATTGGGCGGCTCCTATGCCATTGCCAGATACATTGCAAAAGAGACAAAGCGTGACATCAGCCAGATGCCTTACAGCGTGCTCACCTCCAGGGAGCTTCGCGACGAGTTCGGCCAGGCCACGTTCTTCTCTGCAACCGACGGCAACCACGGCAGAGGCGTTGCCTGGGCTGCCAACCGCCTGGGTCAGAAATGTGTTATCCGCATGCCTGTGGGCTCCACTGAGAACAGGCGCCGCCATATCGAGGACGAGGGCGCGGAGTGTACCATTGAGAAGGTGAACTATGACGACTGTGTCAGGATGGTAGCCGAGGAGGCCAAACACGCGGAGCGCGGCGTGGTCATTCAGGATACCGCGTGGGAAGGCTACGATGAGATTCCGTCCTGGATTATGCAGGGCTACTCCACCATGGCGGACGAGGCAGTGGAGCAGTTTGAGGAGCGCCCCACCCATGTGTTTGTCCAGGCCGGCGTGGGAAGCCTGGCAGGAGGCGTGGTGGGATACTTTGCCAACAAGTATAAGAAGAATCCTCCGGTGATGGTAGTGGTGGAAGCAGAGCCGGCCGCCTGCCTTTACAGGGGAGCCGAGGCAGCAGACGGGGAGATCCGCATTGTGGACGGCGAGATGCCTACCATCATGGCTGGCCTGTGCTGCGGCGAACCCAATATCACTTCCTGGGATATCTTAAAGAACCATGTAACCGCGTTCCTGGCAGTGAACGACGATGTGGCCAGAAGAGGCATGCGCATGCTGGCAGCTCCGTTTAAGGGAGACCCCCAGGTCGTTTCCGGCGAGTCCGGCGCAGCCACATTCGGCGCCCTGGCCACCATCATGAAGGATGAATCCTACCGCGAGCTGCGTTTGGAGCTTGGGCTGAACCAGGATTCCAAGGTACTTATGTTCTCCACCGAGGGAGACACGGATCCGGACCGCTATAAGACCATTGTATGGGAAGGCGGACTGAAGTAAACAAATGCTGGAGGTAAAATATGTTAGATAAATCAAAATTAACCGGAGCGGATATCTCCGCAGACTTCTGCGGATGCCATCTGCAGAGCCCCTATATTCTCTCATCAGGCCCCTTATGCTACGGGGCGGAGGGAATGATTAAGGGCCATGAGGCCGGCGCGGGAGCTGTGGTGACAAAGACCATCCGCCTGGGAGCAGCCATCAACCCGGTACACCACATGGGAACCGTGAACCAGGATTCCCTGATCAACTGCGAGAAGTGGGCTGATTCCGACCGCCTGAACTGGTATGAGAACGAGATACCGAAAACCGTCGCGGCAGGAGCCGTTGTCATTGGTTCCGTGGGCCATACCTTAAAGGAGGCCCAGGCCATTGTAAAGAATGTGGAACGTGCCGGAGCCCATATGATTGAGCTGGTATCCTATACAGAGGACACCCTGATTCCCATGCTGGACTACACCAAGGAGCATGTGGACATTCCCGTTATCTGCAAGCTGTCCGGCAACTGGCCCGACACAGTGGGAACAGCCAGGAAATGTCTGGAGCACGGCGCCAACGGAATCTGCGCCATTGATTCCATCGGCCCCACGCTGAAGATTGACATTGAGAAGGCCGCGCCTGAGATGTTGAGCGGAGACGGCTTTGGCTGGATGACAGGCGCTGCCATGAGACCCATTGCCATGCGCTACAATTACCAGATAGCCAAAGAAAATCCCCAGCTTATGAACCTGTACGCATCCGGCGGAGTCATGAAGGCGGATGACGCCATCGAGTACATGATGGCGGGAGCCATGGGCGTGGGCGTCTGCACGGCCGGTATCCTTAAGGGCGTGGAGTATGTGGAGAAGATGTGCTATGACCTGTCAAAGCGCCTGGCAGAGCTGGGATACAGCTCCATCCGGGAGGTAAACAGGGCAGCTCATCCAAACTTCCCCAGTGAAGAGCATATTTCCGGCCTGAAGTTCCATTTCACAGCATTTAAGGAAGACGGCACCACAAAGAAATGCGTGGGCTGCAAAAAGTGCGAGACAGTCTGCTGCTATGACGCCAGAAAGCTCACCTTCCCGGAAATGACGGTGGATATGGATAAATGCAGGTGCTGCGGACTCTGTCTGGACGTATGTCCTACAGGCGCCCTCACGGCAGAGCTGGCTCCCCAGACAGAAAAGGACCTTGCCCTGGCTCAGAAGTCAAAGGACTTTTACGAATTGGTTAAGTAGAAAGGAAGAAAAAGAAATGTCAATGTTAAACGAGAAAAGGGCGGAGGAACTCCTGGCCCTCACAACCAAGATGATTCAGGCTCCCAGCTACAGCGGACAGGAGAACCTGGTAGTGGACGTCATGAAGAAATTCTGCGACGAGCACAAATTTACAGATATCCACGTGGACAGATACGGCAACTGCATCTGCCACATAAAGGGCTCCAAACCAGGGCCAAAGATTCTCTTTGACGGCCATATGGATACGGTACCCGTACCGGATAAGACAAAATGGGAGCATGACCCATTTGGCGCCGAGATAGTGGACGGCAGGATGTACGGGCGGGGAACCTCCGATATGAAGGGCGCCCTGTCCGCCATGCTGGCTGCAGCCCTGTACTATGCGGAGGATGCGAATTACGGCTTCCCGGGCGATATCTACGTGGCGGGCGTTGTCCATGAGGAGTGCTTCGAGGGCGTGGCTGCAAGGGAAATCAGCGCTTATGTGAAGCCGGATTATGTTATCATCGGCGAGGCGTCCCAGCTGAATATGAAGATTGGCCAGAGAGGCCGCGCGGAGATCGTGGTTGAAACCTTCGGCGTTCCCGCCCATTCCGCCAGCCCTCATAAGGGTGTAAACGCAGTCTACAAGATGTGCAAAGTAATTGAGGAAATCAACAAGCTGACACCTCCTCACCACGATGTGCTGGGCGACGGCATTCTGGAGCTGGTGGATGTGAAATCCTCCCCATATCCGGGCGCATCCGTTGTGCCGGATTACTGCCGCGCAACCTATGACAGACGTCTGCTCACCGGTGAGACAAAGGAGAGCGTTCTGGCTCCCTTACAGGAGCTTTTTGACCGCATGATAAAGGAAGACCCGCAGTTAAAGGCAAAGGTTTCCTACGCAGTGGGACAGGAGAAGTGCTGGACCGGCGAGACCATCGAGGCGGAGCGTTTCTTCCCGGGATGGCTCTTTGACAAGAACGAGGACTGGGTACAGAACATTTATAAGGAAATGAAGGAAATCGGCCTGAACCCAACCATCACCAACTATGATTTCTGCACCAATGCCAGCCACTATGCAGGCGAGGCGGGAATCCGCTGCGTAGGCGTAGGCCCGTCCTTAGAGACACTGGCCCACACCATCAACGAATACATTGAGATAGACCAGTTAAACAAGGTCATGGAATCCTATTACGGAGTCATGAAGGCACTGTTAAAATAACAGCTGGAAAAGGATAGTCCCCTGGCAGACAGGGCTTAAGCGTGTACGGTTCACACCCGCACGCTTTGCCCTGTTTGCCGGGGTATATCTGGTTACGCAGAGAGCAAAGCGAGGAGGAATCTGATGATGGCAGTGAAGAAGTGGGCTATGGTAATCATGAACGCGGGCTATGACCCGGAAAAGGACATGGCGCGTCTGGACCTGGAGCAGGTTGAGACACATATCCTCACGGTGAGGAATCCCGATGAGGCAGTGGCGCTGGCAAAACGTCTGGGGGAGGAAGGCTTTGGGGCCATCGAGGTCTGCGGGGCATTCGGAGAGGAACTGGCAAAGAAAATGTATGAGGCCGCCGGATGCAAGGTTCCTGTGGGCTATGTGACCACCCCTCAGGACCAGTTTGAGAAGGCGCTGGCATTCTGGAGCTGACCGTAGGGCTTAGTGCTCCATCCAGCCGGCAGAGGTCAATATAGCCTGTATAGGCAAAACCAGTTAGAAAGCCAGTGAGAAAGTCGGTGAGAAAGGAATATATACTATGAGGCTGTTTGATTTACACTGTGACACCATAGAAGAATTAAAAAAACGGGGAGAAGATTATCTTAACTGCACCACCCAGTTCTCCCTGAGAGACAGGGACAAATTACAGAAGGCTGTCCAGGTTATGGCTGTTTTCGTGCCTGATGATATCCGCGGGCCGGAGGCGGTGCAGTTCGTACTGGATTACCACCAGTACATGGACGACCAGGTGAGAAAGACCGGGGGCCAGGCTGAACTGGTGGAGAAGATCACGGACTTAGACCGGATACTGGATGAGGGAAAATGGGCCTTTATCCGATCTATTGAAAGCGGAGCCGCGCTAAACGGAGACTTAGACAACATAAACCGTTTTGCGGATTTGAATTTCAAGATGCTGGGACTGGTGTGGAACGGGGCCAATGAGCTGGGTTCAGGGCCGAACAACGATACCGGACTCACTGCCTTTGGAAAGGAAGCGGTAAAGCGCATGGAGCAGGTGGGCATGATTGTGGACTGCTCCCATCTCAACGATGCAGGGTTTGAGGATTTGTTAAACATAGCAGAGCGTCCCTTTGTGGCATCCCATTCCAATGTCAGGGCCTGCTGCAGCCATCCCAGGAACCTTACGGACGCCCAGTTTAAGGAACTTGTGCGCCGGGGAGGACTGTGCGGCCTGAACCTGTTCTCCCGGTTCATAGACGACGATGACAATGGAAGCAAGGACTATCTGCTGCGCCACATCTACCACATGCTGGAGTTAGGCGGAGAGGATGTGATAGCCTGGGGCGGGGATATGGACGGCGAGATCACCTGCGACCCCGACCTGAGCACGCCTTATGGAGTGGGACGGTTTGCGAATTATCTGTTGGAACACGGCATCGGGGAAACGGCCGTGCAGAAGATTTTCTTTGACAATGCATACCGGTTCTTTAAACAACAAGTCAAATGATGTTCTGAAAGGAAATACAATATGGAAACAATTAGCCTGTATATCAACGGGGTCTGCCGGGAACTGGCAGTGGGAAAGAATTGGACGCTGTTAAAGACGCTGAGGGACGGACTCAGGCTCACGGGAGGTCAGAAAGGCCATTGACCCGAATCTGTGCCGCTGCACCGGGTATGACAATATAGTGAAGGCTATTTTACTGGCTGCCAGTCGGATGGGAGGAAACCGGAATGGAGAATGAATACACTGTAATCGGAAAACCGAGCCCCATAGGCGACGTTGCTTTAAAGGTGACGGAACAGAAGATATATGTAGGTGATATGGAACTGCCAGGAATGCTTTGCGCAAAGGTGCTCTTAAGCACGGTTTCCCAAGCCGGAATAAAGAGCATCGACACCTCCGCGGCAGAGGCTCTGCCCGGGGTGAAGGCGGTAGCCGCCTATAAGAATACACCCCAGGTGCGGTACAACAGCGCGGTCCGTTTCATCGAGCACAAGAATGCGATTACGTATCTGAGGACCGCTACACCACCCAGGCCATCCGCCATGCGTCCATCGAGCCCCATATTGCCATAGCTGACTTTAATTCCAAGGGAACGCTGACCGTATACAGCCCATGCCAGAACACCTTTGCCTTCCGCGTTATCATGTTCCGTATCTTCGGCCTGTCCTATAACAAGATACGGATGGTGGCTCCGGCCATCGGCGGCGCCTTCGGAGACAAGCTGGAGGTGACGGTGGAGCCCGCGGCGGCAGTGCTCTCCCGGATGACGGGAAAGCCTGTGAAGGCGGAGTACAACAGAAAAGAAAGCATCCTGTCCACCCGTGTGCGCCACGCTTCCGTAAACTATGTGAAAACAGGGTTCATGAAGGACGGGACCTTAAAGGCAGTGGATTTTAAAGTCTACACCAACACGGGAGCCATGAGAGGATACGGCTCGCCCCGGGTTTATTTCGGATGGCAGAGACAGATGCAGAAGATTGCCGATTTCCTTCGCATGGATATGGCGGATCTGCAGATGAAGAACATGGTGGACCCGGACAGCTGCGATTCCATTTTCCACAAGCCCCGCGGCAATCCCAGGCCAAAGGACTGCTTAAAGAGGGCGCCGGAGCTCATTGACTACGAAGCCTGCCTGAAGGAACAGGAGGCCACCCGGAATATTGATATCGTGTCCCGCCGCCAGAGCATTTGCTGCGGCGGGACATTGTTGTCCGGGCTATGCCGCGGCCCGCTGTAAGGGATTCCCATGTAAAATCTTAAATACAAGGTAGATATCTGTATGATTTGGTAGTACAATAAACGGAGTTCAGTTAACACGGCATGGGAGTTCATCCCTGCACCATTCCCCGTTGGAAAAAGGTGCTGGAGATAAAGGATTATTTTGAGGAACAGATGGGATGCACCATCTATGAAGCGCTGCCCTGCGGGGGAAAGCTCCGGCATTTATAAGGAGGCATATATGATATATACAGTTCCCCACTATTACAATCGTTTTAAATGCATTGCGTCGGAATGCCCGGACACCTGCTGCGCGGGGTGGGGCATCATGATTGACAGAGCTTCCCTTAAGAAGTACAGGGACATGGAGGGACCCTTTGGCAGCCGCCTCCATAATTCCATTCACTGGAAGGAAGGCTCCTTTAAACAGTACCATGGAAGGTGCGCGTTTTTAAATGAGGAAAATCTATGCGACCTCTACAGCGAGGCAGGGCCGGAGTACCTGTGCCGCACCTGCCGCGCATATCCCAGGCACATAGAGGAGTTTGAGGGATGCAGGGAAATAACGCTCTGTCTTAGTTGGCCGGGCTTTATGTTCCAGGTATGAGGTTATGGAGGAGGCGTTTTCCCTGTTTTCCGAAATGGAGGTTCTGGGGAAGGATTGGCCGGCGTTTGCCTCGGAAATGAGGTCGGCTCTTTACGGGCAGGGCAGGAATGTATATGAGAAGCGGCGCCGGGCTTTCCTGGAAGGTGAGATTGGAAAACGCCTGCCGGTGCTTAAGGAGCAGCTTATGGTGTATTTTGTGTTCACCTATTTCTGCGGAGCTGTTTACAACGAAAATCCCTGTGGAAAAATGAAGATGGCTGCCGCGGCCACCCTGTTGATTGAGGAGCTGGCCCAGGCCCTGTGGACAGACCGGGGCGGCCGGCTTTCCTTCATGGATTTCGTGGATGCCGCCCACCGGTTTTCCAGGGAGGTGGAACACTCGGATTCCAACAAGGCTGTACTGGAGAAAGCCATGGTCAAACGTCCCGGATTTGCACTCAGGCGTCTGCTGGCCGCGGTGAACAGTGACGTCAGAGGACAGGATGGTGAACAGCCAGAAAACAATGGACAATATGGGGAAATGGCTTTATAATTAAAATTATGTTTAGAAATATTGGAAGGAGAACAAAAAATGAGCGAATGTAACCATAATTGCGGCTCCTGCAGTGCAAACTGCGACAGCCGCAAGGTAGATAAAAGTGAGTTCCTGGAGGCACTGAATCCGGCCAGCTCCGTAAAGAGAGTAATTGGTGTTGTCAGCGGCAAGGGAGGGGTGGGCAAGTCCCTGGTCACCTCCATGCTGGCAGTGAGCATGAACCGTAGGGGCAAGAAGACAGCTGTCCTGGACGCTGACATCACAGGTCCGTCCATTCCCATGGCCTTTGGAATCGGCAATGAGGGCGTGGCAACCTCACCTGACGGCAGCCTGATGCTTCCGGCCAAGTCCATGGAAGGCGTGGAAATCATGTCCGCCAACCTGCTTCTGGATAAGGATACGGACCCTGTTATCTGGAGAGGCCCCGTGATTGCGGGAGCGGTGAAACAGTTCTGGTCTGAGACCTTATGGCAGGATGTGGATTATATGTTCGTGGATATGCCGCCAGGCACAGGCGATGTGCCTCTGACCGTATTCCAGTCCCTGCCCGTGGACGGCATCATCATCGTCACCTCGCCCCAGGAACTGGTGGGAATGATTGTGGCCAAGGCAGTGAATATGGCCAAGAAGATGGATATACCCATTGTGGGTGTGGTGGAGAACATGAGCTATCTGGAATGTCCCGACTGCGGCAAGCGCATCAGCGTATTCGGAGAAGGCCATGTAGAGGAAATCGCGGCAGAGCACGGCATCAAGGTCCTGGCTCAGATACCAATTGACCCTGCCATTGCCCAGATGGTGGATGCAGGACGCGTGGAATATCTTGAAATGCCGTGGTTTGATGAGGCTGTAAAGGCAGTGGAGGCATTATAAAAAACTGCGGCAGCAGTAAACCATAGATAATGAGGTGAACCGATGAACATTAACATCAATCCCAACAGTGAGCTTCATCAGTCCATCGTCAATGTACCGGATATGGTCCAGGTGCCGGAGATGTGGGTTGACCAGGCTCACCAGTTCCAGCAGGCTATGATGAGGTATACCTGTGCAATCAGGGAGGTTAAGACAAAGCTGGAAGTGCTGAACGACGAGCTGTCCGTCAAGAACCAGCGCAATCCCATCGAGATGATAAAGTCCCGTGTAAAGAAGCCCAAGAGCATCGTTGAAAAGCTGCAGCGCAGGGGTTTTGAGATCTCATTGGAGTCCATGGAGAAAAATCTGGATGATGTGGCCGGAATCAGGATTATCTGTTCCTTCCTGGATGATATCTATGAAGTTGCGGATATGCTGATAAGGCAGGATGATGTAAAGGTGATTGCGGTGAAGGATTATATACAGAATCCCAAGCCCAACGGATACCGGAGCTACCACATGATTATCGAGATACCGGTGTTTTTCTCTGACAGCAAGAAGCCAATCCGTGTGGAGGTACAGATACGTACCATTGCCATGGACTTTTGGGCCAGCCTGGACCATCAGCTGAAGTATAAGAAATCCTTTATTGACGATAACGGAGAAATCAGCGAGGAACTGAAGCAGTGTGCGGAAGTCATCGCCGGCACAGACATGAAGATGCTGGAGATACGCAAGAAAATCGAAGCCCAGGGCGTCACGGTGCGCAGGGACTGACAAGGGCTGTAAAACAGCCGTTTCAAACAGGCTTTAGTAGAGGTAGTAGGACAGGGTTTCCGTGATGCGGAACCCTGTTTTTCGATAGAGCCGCAGGGCAGGTTCATTGGAGCCGGAAACCTGGAGGCAGATCCGCCGGATACCCTTACGCTCCAGATGCCGGATAAGCTGCGCAAGGAAACGGCCGGCCAGCCCCCGGCGGCGCAGGGCCGGGACAGTCTCCAGGCTGTACAGATAGGCGCTGGTGCCGTTTAGGGAGAGACGGCAGGCGACGCAGGCGCCCGGCACGTTGTCCGTGCCGGAATTTGTATCTGGGGAGGTAACGCCATTCCCATCCGCGGGGGAGTTGTCCCCGGGTATTCGGGCGCAGATAAGCAATCCTTCCGGAGTTGTATGGATGTCCATGTCCAGTTCCGTGTCCGGTTCCGTGTCCGGCAGGGAGGCCTGGGAGACGGATGTTCCGCTCTCATAAGCGGTTCCGGCTGCCGGTACATCATATTCCATCATATATTCTTCATTCCAAAGCTCTGCCTCCAGTTCCCGGAGAACGGCCATGGCCGCCGGGCATTTGTTATCGGTTACAAAGCAGAGTTCCGGCTCTCCCAGGGCTTCGCTGTAGCGGCAGACCTGTTCCAGGAGCAGGGAAAAATATCCTTTTCTTCTAAAATCCGGGTGTGTGAAGGCACAGCATTCCCACATGGTTACCTCTGTTTTATACACGGCCAGAAAAGCAGCCGCAGTCGTATCCTCCTCCAGAATCCAGTATTCATCCCCGTCCCCGGGGCAGGAAAGACTCAGGCCGTCCGCGAGGCGGCACAGGGCAGTAATCCTGTGTATATCTTCCTGTTCTTTCCGGGATAATGTTGTTGTATGAGTAATGTTTGTATGAGTAATGTTTGTATGTGTGGTGTTCATATGCGTCATGTTCATGCGGGCGCGGCCTCCTGGACTCCTGCCTTTGGACTTTCCTATATTGTAGGGCAGGAAGGTCTCCATTGCAACGGTAAGATTGTATTTCTTGTGTATTTATCTGTCTTCGGGTTGATTATGGAAAAATGCAGTGGTAGAATAAAGGCCGTGCGAATTTTAAACATAATCAGAGCATGGCTGAAAACACGCTCTAACGCAGCAGGAGGAAACAAAAGATATGAGATATGTAAAGCAGATAGGAATTATCATGGGCATTACCCTGGCGGGAGAGGTATTGAATCATATGGTGCCCCTGCCTGTGCCGGCCGGTGTATACGGCCTGTTTATCATGCTGGCAGCCCTTATGTGCGGGTCCGTGAAGCTGGAGAGCGTGGAGGGATCGGGCAATTTTCTCATGGATACCATGACCATGATGTTCATACCGGCAACGGTTGGAATTGTGGAGTGCATCGGGGAGGTAAGGGCAGTTCTGGTGCCCTTTCTGATCATCATAGGCATATCCACCCTTCTGGTCATGGCGGTGACCGGATGCATGGCCCAGTGGGTCATGGGCAGGAAACACAGCGGGGAGGAGCAGTGACATGAGGGAAGGAATACGATTGATACTGGAACAGACGCAATATTTCGGTCTTGTGCTCAGCATAGGCGCCTACCTGTTTGCCTGCTGGCTTAAGAATAAAACAAAACTGGCTATCCTGAATCCGCTTCTTGTGTCGGCGGCCCTGATTATTGCCTGCATTCTGGGAGTAGGAATGGATTATGAAACATATAATAAAGGTGCGTCTTATCTCAGCTGGCTTCTCACGCCGGCCACGGTCTGTCTGGCAATCCCATTGTATAAGCAGCTGCATCTGCTGAAGAAACATGCCGACGCCGTGGCGGTGGGTATTACGTCGGGGGTAATCACCAGCGCGGTGAGCATTTTTCTCATGTGTAAGGTGCTGGGCATGACCCATGTCCACTACGTGACACTGCTTCCCAAGTCCATTACCACGGCCATCGGAATGGGTATCAGCCAGGAGGCGGGAGGAATCGTCACACTGACGGTCATGAGCATCATACTTACGGGGGTGTTAGGCAATATGGCAGGGGAGACTGTGTTAAAGCTTTTAAAAGTCCGTCATCCCGTGGCAAAGGGCCTTGCCATGGGAACCAGCGCCCATGCGGTGGGGACAGCCAAGGCGCTGGAGATGGGGGAAATCGAGGGCGCCATGAGCAGTCTCTCCATTGCGGTGGCGGGACTGATGACCGTTATTGTGGTGCCTCTGGCAGCGAATTTGATATAGGTGAATTTAATAGGGCGCCAATTTAATATAGTATTGGAAGGAGTGTGTTCTGCATGAAAAAACGAAGCGAAGCAGATGTAAAGGATACCTGGAAACTGGAGGATATGGTGGCGGAGGACGGTCTGTGGGAACAGATGTTTAAAGAGGCCTCCGGGGAAATAAACGAATATGCTTCCTACAAGGGGCGGCTGGCTGACAGCGCGGATACCCTTTATGCCTGCCTTTCTTTCGACGACAGGCTTTCCCAGAAGATAGAGCGCCTGTATGTCTATGCCAGGATGCGTTCCGACGAGGATACCACGGTGCAGAGATACCAGGATATGTTTTCCAGGGTCCAGACGCTGTCCTACAGGGCGGCTGAGAACAGCTCCTTCCTGGTGCCGGAAATTCTGTCCATGGACCGGGAGCTTCTGGACCGGTACATGGAAACGGATAACGGAATCAGTCATTTTAAGCGGGCGCTGGAAATCATTCTCGCCAGGCGGGATCATACCCTGTCCGCTGAGATGGAAGAACTTCTGGCCCAATCCTATGACGCCACGCAGGGCGCCAGCCAGATTTTTACCATGTTCAACAATGCGGATGTGAAATTTCCTGTTATCACGGGGGAGAATGGGGAGGGCATCCAGATTACCCACGGCAATTACATTTCCCTGATGGAGAACCAGGACCGCAGGATACGTAAGGATGCGTTTGAGGGGTTATACAGTGTATATGAACAGTTTTCCAATACACTGGCAGCTGCATTTTCCTCCAATGTGAAGCAGGCCGTGTTCTACGCAAAGGCGAAGAAGTATGCCTCCAGCCGGGAATACTACCTGGCTGACAACGAGGTGCCGGAGCTGGTCTATGACAATCTGGTGAAGGCGGTGCGGGAGAATATCACAAAGCTTCATGAGTATACCCGGGTGAGGGGGGATGTGCTGGGGGTGGATGAGCTTCACATGTATGACCTCTATGTACCCATGGTGGCAGCGGCTGACCGCCATTACACCTATGAGGAGGCCAAGGCCATTGTTCTGGAGGGGCTGGAACCGCTGGGAGAGGAGTATCTGTCCTTGTTAAGGCAGGGATTTGACAACCGGTGGATTGATGTCTATGAAAATGAAGGCAAGCGCAGCGGCGCTTATTCCTGGGGAACCTATGGCAGCCATCCCTATGTGCTGCTGAATTTCCATGGCACCCTCAACGATGTGTTTACCCTGGCCCATGAAATGGGGCACTCCATCCATACCTGGTATTCCGACAAAAACCAGCCATTTACCTATGCCGGGTATAAGATATTCGTGGCAGAGGTGGCTTCTACCTGCAATGAGGCGCTTCTGATACGCCATCTTCTCAAGAAGGCAGGCAGCAGGGAGGAAAAGGCATACCTGCTCAATCATTTCCTGGAAAGCTTCCGGGGAACCCTGTTCCGTCAGACCATGTTTGCGGAGTTTGAGGATATGGCCCATAAAAGGGCGGCCAGTGGGGAGAGCCTGACGGCTGAGAGTCTGTGCAATGCGTACCGCCAGCTGAATACGGATTATTTTGGGCCGGCCATGACAGTGGACCGTCAGATTGATTATGAATGGGAGAGAATTCCACATTTCTACACACCTTTTTATGTATATCAGTATGCCACGGGATTTTCGGCAGCCGTGGCTATCAGCAGCCGCATTATGAGCGGGGAGCCAGGCGCGCTGGAAGGGTATAAGAAGTTCTTAAGCGGAGGCTGTTCCATGAAGCCCATCGATCTTCTGAAGCTCTGCGGCGTGGATATGTCCACCACCCGGCCGGTGGACGAAGCCCTTGGTTTCTTTGGGGAGCTGCTTGAAGAATTTAAGACGTGTATCCATACAAATGAATGATTGAGGGAAGAAGATGAATCAGAGTGCAGCAAAAAGCCGTGAACAGGAAAAACAGATAAAGAAGCGGATTGACTTGACGGAAGGGAGACCGGGGCGGCGCCTTCTCCTGTTTGCCCTTCCCATGATACTGGGAAACCTGTTCCAGCAGTTTTACAATATGGCGGACTCCATGATTGTGGGAAATTTTGTGGGCGAGGACGCATTGGCGGCTGTGGGCGCTTCCTATGCACTGACCAATGTGTTTATCATGATAGCCATAGGGGGAGGAAACGGCGCATCGGTTTTGACCTCCCAGTATCTGGGAGCCAGGCAGCACGGAAAGATGAAAACATCCATTTCCACGGCCCTGATTACCTTCCTTTTTGTGAGCATTCTGCTGGGGAGCGCGGGTTTTTACCTGAACGGCCTTATACTGGAATCTCTTAAGACGCCGGCCAATATCATGGGCCAGGCAAAGCTTTACCTGGGTATTTACTTTTTGGGAATGCCGTTCCTGTTCATGTACAATGTCCTTGCCGGCATATTTAACGCCATGGGGGATTCAAGGACACCTCTGTACCTTCTCATATTTTCTTCTGTCCTGAACGTGGTTCTGGATATTATATCTGTCACATGGCTGGGGATGGGAGTGGACGGTGTTGCCATAGCGACTGTCATGGCCCAGGGAATATCCGCCCTGATATCCTTCGGTATCCTGATGAAAAAATGTAAGGGATATGAACAGGAGGACGGGGATGGTTTCCGGCTCTACGACAGCAGCATGTTAAAAGCAGGGACCAGAATCGCGGTGCCGTCCATTCTCCAGCAGTCCATTGTATCCATCGGAATGCTGCTGGTCCAGTCCGTGGTTAATGGGTTTGGTTCCGCTGCCTTGGCAGGTTACTCAGCGGGAAGCAGGATTGAGTCCATCTGCGTGGTGCCCATGATTGCAACGGGCAACGCCGTGGCCACCTTCACGGCCCAGAACATCGGCGCCGGAAAGATGGAACGGGTGAAGGAGGGATACAGGGCCAGCTACGGCATTGTGGCCGGTTTCTCCGTCATCATAGCCGTGATAGTGGCGCTGCTTAACGGCCCTATCATAACCTCCTTCCTGGGAGACGGCATGAGCCGGGAAGCCTATGGGGCGGGCACGGGATACCTGTCCTTTATCGCCTACTTCTTTGTATTCATCGGTATGAAGGCGTGTACGGATGGAGTTCTGCGGGGCTCCGGGGATGTGCTGGTATTTACCATCGCCAATCTGGTGAATCTGACCATACGTGTGTATGCGGCCTTTCATTTCGCACCCATATGGGGCGTGGCAGCCGTGTGGTACGCGGTGCCCATGGGCTGGATTGCCAATTATGCCATATCCTTCAGCCGTTACCTCGCAGGAAAATGGAGGGACAAAAAAGTTATATAAGGAAACGGAAGGGCTGCATCACAAAGCCCACCACCTTCCAGGCCGCCCTTTTATACGCCGGAACATCTGCAATGGTCAGATGTTCCGGTATTTCATATGCTCCGCCCGGCAGCAGACGGCGGCAGTCCTTCTGATAGGAGACCATGTATTCTTCCAGCCGGGCTGTCAGCTCCCGGCTCTGGATGACCAGCATAAGCTCTGTGTCCAGATAGGTGCTGCGCAAATCGAAGTTGTAGGACCCCACGGCGCACAGCTCACTATCTATGACAAGGGATTTGCCATGGTAGGAGAGGCCGCCGTCATATTCCAGAATCCCCATGCCGGTATCCCAAAATGCGTCCCTGTGCATGGGATAATCGCTGGAGGCAAAGAAATTGTCGCCGTTTTCAACGGAGTTAACCATCATGGTCACCGGCACCCGGGACGTGATTTCCTTCATGGTATCGTACATATAGTCATTGAACACCGCATAGGGAGTGTGAATCAGCACACTCTTTTTAGCGTTCTTCATAAGAACGGACATGGTGTGAAAGACCACCGGCTCCTTTCCGTAGATACCGGTGGGATTGGACACCAGGGTGATTTTTCCCGTGGGAACGGTGCTGGCTCCGTAATACTCCAGGGCCTTCGACTGAATGGGGGTCAGAGGGAAGGCCGGGGAAACGTCATCGTTGATACTGGAATCCATGGGCAGAGCCGGACAGCCGGGCTGGCCGGGAAGGGTCCCGCAGCCGGCGGAATCCTTCTCACTGTCCAGCAGTTCCGGATATTTCATGGCCAGAACCTTATAGCGCTCCCTCAGCATGGCCGCGGCATTCCGGACAGAGGTCCTGTCTGCTGTCGTTTGGCTGTCGTGGAACAGGGTGGACACATCCAGATTCCATACCTGCTCAAAATAATCTTCCACCTGATACAGGGAGCTGTCCCGCCCCTTGTCTGTGCCGTGGGCTGTATTGTAGACCAGGACCTCCCGATCATGGCTTCTGGAATCCGTGGGATAGGAACCGATGAAATAATCAAAGGTATTCCGGCCTCCAAGTATATATCCGTAGTCATCCACAATCACGTACTTGTCATGCATCCTTCCCTGGGTTTTCCACGGAAGCAGGGGATTCATTTTGTTGTAAATCTTGATTTCAATGTTTGGATGGCTGGACAGGGCATAGAAAAGCTTGCAGGGTTCCATGCGCACCAGGCCGGAGAACCCGTCCACCAGTATCTTTATGCTGACTCCCTGGTCGGCCTTGTGAAGCATGACTGCCATCAGGTCCCTGGGGCTATCGCCGTCCCTGAAATCAAAGGTGGACAGTATAATCCGTTCCCTGGCCAGGTTCATCAGGCGCATCCGTTCATCCCAGGCGCTCTGATTGGTTTCCAGTATCATGGCGCGGTCCGAACTGTCTCCCTCCTGATAGAAGCTCTCAGCCGATACCGTTTCTTCTGTTTCCTGGGAGATCGGCTTATAGTGACAGAAAGGCGCCGCGGCCCCAATTACCAGATACATAAGTATCAGGAAAAAGAGTGAGAGGACAGGGCGCTTTTTAATCCATGTTATACAAGTGCGTATCATAAGAAACTCCTTTTATGTGCATACTTTCAGTACAGCGTATTATGATATAGGTACTATACTAAGAAAAACAGGGAAAGTCAATTCATAGAACAGGAGGACGGGACATGGCGCAGACGCTTTACTATAACGGCACCATTCTTACAATGGAGGACAGATGCCCCCGGGTGGAAGCCGTGCTGACGGAAGACGGAAGAATCCTGGAGACAGGGACATGGGAAAAGATAAAGGAAAGGGCGGGGGATAAGACCCGCAGGCTGGATTTGCAGGGAAGGGTGATGCTGCCGGGCTTCATAGATTCCCACAGCCATTTTACTGCCTGTGCCAGCCATACAATGGAAGCGGACCTGAGCGGGGCGCGCAGCTTTGAGGACATTCTGACATGCATCCGGCAATACATTGCGGACAAGAAGATTCCGGAAGGAAAATGGGTCACGGCATCCGGCTATGACCATAACCGCCTGAAGGAGCACAGCCATCCCCGCAGGAAGGTCCTGGACCAGGCATCGCCTCAGAATCCATTAATACTGAAACACCAGTCAGGTCATATGGGGGTGTTTAACACCATGGCCCTCAACCTGCTGGGTGTAACCGGACAGACACAGGCGCCTCAGGGCGGCGTCATAGAAATGGAAGGCGGGCTGCCGACCGGATATATGGAGGAAAATGCATTCTTAGGCTTCCAGGGACGCGTCCCCATGCCGTCGGCGGAGGACTTTCTGACTGCCTATGGCCGCGCCCAGGAGCTCTATGCTTCCTATGGAATCACCACGGTCCAGGAGGGATTGATGGCAGGCCGGCTGGTTCCGCTGTACCAGATGCTGCTGAAATCAGGACTTTTAAAGCTGGATTTAATCTCCTATATGGATATCCGGGACAGTGATGCTGCCCGGAATACATTTGAAAGCCATATAAAGAACTATAAGGGGCATATGAAGATAGGCGGGTATAAAATGTTCCTGGACGGCTCACCCCAGGGAAGGACGGCATGGATGCGGACACCCTATCTGCCGGAAACGCCGGATGTGCGGGAAAAGGGACAGGGAGATACGTGCCCGGAGACCTATGAAACAAAAGAGAATTACCGGGGCTATAATACCCTGGAGGACAGTCAGGTAAAGGAAAATGTTTTGAAGGCAGAGCTGGAAGACATGCAGCTTCTGGCCCATTGCAACGGTGATATGGCGGCAGAGCAGTATATGGACCAGTTGGAAACAGTCTACAGGGAGCTGGGGAGCGGGCACAGCAGAAAGCCCGGTTTTTACAGGGGCGATATCCGGCCGGTCATGATCCATGCCCAGCTTTTGGGGCTTGATCAGCTGGAGCGGGTAAAAAAACTGGGTGTCATTCCCTCCTTTTTCCTGGCCCATGTATACCACTGGGGAGATATCCACGTGCGCAATTTTGGTTTGGAGCGGGCAGGACGCATCAGTCCGGCTGCTTCGGCCCTAAAGGAGGGCATTTGTTTCACCCTGCACCAGGACAGCCCGGTTATCATGCCGGACATGATGGAGACCCTGTGGTGCGCCGTAAACCGGCGTACCAGGGAGGGAAAGGTGCTGGGACCAGAGGAACGCATTCCGGTCTGGGATGCGCTTAAGGCAGTGACGGTCAACGGGGCATACCAGTATTTTGAAGAAAATGAGAAGGGAACTGTCACACCCGGAAAAAAGGCGGATTTTGTGGTGCTGGAACAGAATCCACTGGAAACAGGGACAGATGAGATACGGAATATCAGGGTACTGGCCACCATCAAGGAGGATCGGCTTTTGTGGAAAGCATAGGATGAAATAAAGAATATAAAAAAGCCGAAAAGGACACAGCCGGGATGGGGGTGGGGGCGATTACCGGCTGTGTCCTTTATCAGGGTTAATATATATAAAAGGAGTGTGGGCACTCAATGATGATTACAGAATATCAATATACTTCGGTGTCTCCTCCACCTTCGGCGCATCCTTTGGCACCTGAAGCCTCAGTATGCCATTTTCAAAACCAGCCTTGATATCTTCCTGGCGAATCTGCTCGCCTACAAAGAAGGTTCTCTTACATGAACTGGTATAGCGTTCCTTGTGAATCAGGGTACCCTTGTCATCCTTGTCCTCGCTGGATTTGGTTATATCCGCGCTGACGGTCAGATATCCGTCCTTAAGCTCTGCCCGGATATCTTCCTTCTTAAATCCTGGAAGTTCAATCTCTAAAATATAGTTTCCATCCTTCTCCATGATGTCGGTGCGCATCACCGGAAGCTTCTTGGCGTCCTCGCCCTTTTCGGAGGCGCTGGTAAAGAATGGGTCATTGAAAAAGTCATCAAATAAATTAAGTCCGTAGTTTCTTCTTGGTATTAACATCATCGTTATATCCTCCTCGCTCATAGAACTGTTTGTTTTTATTTACTTTATGTTTGTATTATAACACGATTGTTAGCACTGTCAAGAGGTGAGTGCTAATAAAATTATAAAAAAAGTTTGAAGTACATTAAGAAGGTATTTATAAGGCAGCCCTGTGGATTTTGCCTTTTACCGCTCAACGCAAAAGAGGGACCATCGTCACCGATAGTCCCTCTTTTGCTGTCATATTACGCTTGCCGACTGACACTCTTTTCATAAAATTTATAATCCTCTATCTCCACCTTATCCGTCTCCTGGAACGGAGCCAGAGTGGAAATCATTTTCACGGTCCGCTCATATGGGTTGAAGCAGTAGTGGACTTCCAGCGGTTCGATGTGGATCAGGTCGCCCTGTTTTAAGTGGTGTACGGTTCCGTCCACCACGATATTGATTTCGCCCTCGAGTATAAAGAAATCTTCCTCCATGATATTGTGGTAATGGGCCTTGAAATCCTGGCCTGACTGGAACTGGACCACGGCAAAATTCATTCTGGGGCCTTTCATCAGGTACTTGGGGCCGCTGTCCCCAAAACGGTACTCTTTTTCATTTTCATTTACAATAAACATTTTCTGCTATTCCTCCTGTTTTATAATCCCGGGGCAGCCCACATGCTCCTCGTCAGATTCTGGCTGCACAGATTCAGCGAAGCCTTGTAAACGCTGCGCCATTGTTCGTACATTTCACAGTAGAGCTGATGATTGGCGGAATCCGGAACATAGGTGGTATCCCATTTTACCAGTTTTTCTGCTGCTTCTGACATATCTTTATAGATGCCGACCCCGCAGCCTGCCAGAATCGCGGCGCCCAGGGCGGTTGCTTCTTTGACAGCCGGAACCTTTACCGGAAGTCCCAGAACATCGGATAAAATCTGGCACCACAGCGGGCTCTTGGAAGCGCCTCCGGCGAAAATGATATCCTCGGGCTGGTTCCCGGTTGCCTCGCGCACCAGGTCCAGATGGCCCTTGGTTACCATGGCTGTATTTTCCAGGATTGCGCGGTAGAAGGTATATTTTGAAAACCGCACCGGATCCAGCTCGAAGTTGGTAAAGGTAGGTGAGGCGTGTTTCCAGTTGATGAAGTTCATAACATCGGAGAAAACACACATCATACCGTAGGAACCTGCGGCAATGTCCTTCGCGTACTCGTTCATCACATCATAGGGGTCCGTGCCCTTCAGCTTTGCAATCTCTTTTTCCGCCTGGCAGAAGCCGTCCCGGAACCAGCGCATCACGAGGCCGGGCTTGAATGCCAGGGCTTCGTACTGCCATACATTCGGCACCGCGTGGCAGTTGACCCGGACTCTGCATTCCTCGTCTGTTCTGCCGTCCGCTGTATTGTATTCATACTGCCAGAAGCTTCCGCCGAACACAGCCGCCTGGTTCGGCCTCACAACACCTACTCCGATACAGCCCAGCTGCGCGTCGCCGCCGCCTACAATCACAGGCGTTCCCTGGGCCAGTCCTGTCTGTTCCTCGCACTGTGCGGTCACGGTTCCGGCTCTGGAGCCGCATTCCCTTACTTCAGGGAACATGTCGGTGCGCAGTCCGCAGCGTCTGGCAATGGAGGAATCCCAGGATCTGTTTTTGAGGCTGAATAGTCCAGTGGTGGAGCCGTTGCTCGGCTCCACGGCCAGAATCCCGGTCATCTTATGGATCAGCCAGTCGTTAAACATTCCCACATATGCAATCTTTTCGTAGACGTCCGGCATTTTATTCCTGACCCATAACAGGCGGGGAAGTGCGTCCAGGGCATAGGTCTGGCCGGATTCCAGGTATAATTCCTGTTCCAGTCCGGGGTATGCCTTTCTAAGCTGGCTGACCTCGTCCGTGCTTCTTGCGTCCACATTGGCGCAGGCCCAGATTTCGTGTTCGTCCTTGTCGTAGAGTACAATACCCTCCCTCATGCAGGTGGTGGAAATCGCGGCAATGTCATCCGGGGAAATGCCGGACTGCTCCAACACGCCCTTGATGCATCCGCAGGTCAGCTTCCAGTTATATTCCCAGTTAAAATCCATACTGCCCGGGTATCTGGGATCTTCCTTGTGATCCCATTCCTGCTGTACGCATGCGGTCTGGTTGCCCTCCAAGTCAAACAGGACGGCCCGAACGCTTCCCGTTCCGGCATCGACTGTAAGAAAATGATTCTTTGACATATGTAAACTCCTCCTTTACATAATCTTTGTCAGCTTAAATCAATCAGCTGCATGGCTGTTTCTTCATCCGTAATCAGCACATCCAGATATCCGCCCCTTAACGCTGCGCGGATAGCCTCCACCTTCTGAGGGCCGCCCGAAATCCCTATAACATTATTCAGACTTTTTAATGTCTCCAGAGGCGTGCTGAAAAGACGCTCTTCCACGTCGCTGTGAATCGGCTTTCCGTCTTTATCAATGAAGTGGGTCAGGATGTCGCCCACTGCCCCCTGCATGGAAAGATACAGGAAATCATTCTGGTTTAAAATACCGTTGGAAATGATAGTGGCCTCATCGTTCATGGCTCCGATGCCGACCACTGTCATGGTTGCCAGACGGACCATTCTTGCAATCTCTTCAATGGGAGGCTCGTTGCGCATGGCTTTGCACATCTCCTTGGAAGAGACGAGAAGCGGCGCCGGATAGAGATAGAGCTTGGCATTAAAAATGTTGGAACGGATATTGGGCAGATAATAGCTGACTCCTCCTGTGAGGGATACCACGGAAATGGGTGTCTCTGCAATCGTGGCCAGGTGGTTTAACACCCGGCTGGGGGTGTCTCCGTAGCCCATGTTGATAAACATGTTTTCTGTCAGACGGTCACCTATATACATAGCGGCTGCCTGAGCAATGGTTTCATTCAGATTGGAACCGCTTGGCGGCGTGGGAACCACAAAGATGTCCTTTAAATTCCATTGGGTGGTCAGCTTCTGCTCAATCATCAGCTGCTGGCTCCGCTCCGGCGAGATTTTAAATTGAATCACCCCGGTCTGTTTCGCCTTATCCAATAGTTTGATGACTTTCATGCGGGATATGCCCAGCTTTTCGGAAATTTTCTGCTGTGTCATGTTTTCTATATAATAGTACCAAGCTGTTTTGACAATCAGGGAATCTTCGTAATTCATATCTACCGTACGCACCTCCAATTTTTGTATCGGGAAACAAATGTTTAGATTTTGGTAAAATGTTTAACTCTGTGATTAGTATATCAGAGCTAAACATGAATGTCAATAATAAATAGTGGAGGAAATTGGCATAGAATAGAAAAAATGAGGGTAATTATGCTAAAATAAATGAAAAAAATAGAGGGATAAACGGTTAAAATGCTTAAAAGCTCTTGACAAACTTATCTCGTTCACGTATACTTACAAGTGTTACAAATGTTTGAGCAATAAACAAAAATATCAAAAACAGATGCACTAAGGAGGGTAAACATGAGTCAAGCAGAGACATGTGATTCTAATGAAATGCTGCTTTCTGCCCGCGGCGTCTTTAAGACATTTGGTTTGAACGCAGTATTAAAAGGAATTGATCTGGATGTTGGCAAGGGCGAGGTGCTGGCTTTGATAGGCGGAAACGGTGCTGGAAAGAGCACTCTGATGAAAATCATCATGGGTATTTACCAGCCGGATGAAGGAGAGCTGGTCATTGCAGGTGAAAAGATCAATTCCTTCAAGCCTTCGGTGGTGCTGTCCAAGGGCGTCTATATGGTACCCCAGGAACCTATGCTCTTTCCAAACATGACAGTGGAAGAGAATGTCCTCATTGGATTTAAGGAAAAGTCAGGAATCTTGAGAAAGCGGCTGCTGCAGATTATGGAAGACATCGGATGGCGCCTGAACCTGAACAGAAAAGCCATGAGCCTTTCCATAGCAGAACAGCAGCTGGTAGAGCTGCTGCGCGGACTTTTGAGAAATGCCAGGGTACTGATCCTGGATGAACCTACCAGTGCACTTACATTTGACGAAGTAGAGAGTCTCTTCAAAATCGTAGAAGACCTGAAACAGAAAGGCATCGGCATCATTTACATAACACACCGTCTGGCAGAGGTATTTCAGATTGCCACCCACGTGGCGATTATGAGGGACGGAATTATCACATTAAAAGGACGCGTATCGGACTTCACCAGGGAAATGCTGGTAAAGGGACTCCTTCCTCCCAATATGGATGAGGCGGATATCAAGGATGGGAAGGCGGAGGAAAAAGCCATTAATTATGAAGGACTGAAACCTGTGTTTGAACTTCAGGATTACTCCGGATACGGATTTGAGGATGTAAACCTCAAGGTGTACCCGGGGGAGGTGCTGGGAGTGGCCGGGGTTGTCGGCGCCGGACGTACGGAGCTTGCCACAACCATATTTGGAAGAGACAAGGTTTTAAAAGGAAAAGCGATTCTGGATGGAAAGGATATAACAGGACATTCCACCGCCCGGGTTCTGGAGGCAGGAATCAACTATGTGCCCGAGGACCGGAGGCTCAACGGACTGTTCGCAATCAGCGATGTGGCTGCCAACACCACCTCTTCCCTATTAAGAGACAAGAAGATGGGAGGATTCTTTCTGAATAAAAAAGCAGAAAGGGAGGTTGCCGGACGCTGCATTGACGACTTCCGCATCAAGGTTACGGGGCAGGATCAGACAGCAGGAAGCCTTTCGGGAGGAAACCAGCAGAAAATCATTATCGGACGTTCGCTCTCAACCAATCCCAAGCTGGTGATTCTGGATGAACCCACCCGCGGTATTGACGCTGCGGCGCGGGGAGATGTGTATTCCATTATTCATAAACTGAAGGCCCAGGGTGTGGCGATTATGCTCATCTCCTCCGATATGGAAGAAATCGTGGAGCTTTCGGACCGGGCGGTGGTGGTGTTTTCCGGGCGGATCAAAGGTGAACTGTCCAGGTCGGAAATCAGCCAGGCCAGCCTGATGGCAGGAGCCTTTGGTGTGACAGAATAATGAAAGCAGGTGGAGAGACATGAATCGATTGAAAAAAATAATGAAAACCCATGAAATGAGCAGTTTTTTATTTCTGGCAGCATTGATATTCGTTGTAGGCTGTGTAAATCCAAGCTTCTGGCAGCCTACGTCAATCCTGAACTGCTTCAATGACAGTGTGGTCTTTACCTTGCTTGCAGTGGGAAGCGCCTTTGTCATACTGACCGGAGAAATCGATGTTTCGGTGGGAGCAACTCTGGGCATGTCGGCTGCAGTGGGAGCAACGCTGCTGCGGGACGGTTCCAACTGGGCCGTGGCCATTCTGGCAGCGCTGGCCATCGGGGCAGTCATCGGATTTGTCAACGGATTCGGAGTGTCGGTGCTTCAGATCCCATCCCTTATATTTACCCTTGGTGTCAACGGTGTTGTCCGCGGCCTGATTTACGTATTTACAAAGGGAGCATGGGTGGAAAACCTTCCCGCCGGGTTCACAAGGATGTCCAATACCCTGATTGCGGGACAGCTCACCACGTTTTATGCAGCGGCAATTCTGGCGGTGATTGCGGGACATCTGATCCTGACGCAGACTAAAAAGGGCAAGTATTTTATCGCGGTAGGCGATAACGCGGCAGGAGCAACCCTTGTTGGTATCCCTGCGTCCCAGACGAAAATTACAGCTTACATATTAAGCGGAGTCTTTGCGGCAGCGGCCGGCATGATTTACACGTCGCGTATCGGCTTCATCACGCCCACCGCAGGCAACAGCTACGAGATGAAAGCCATTGCGGCATGTGTTCTTGGAGGTATAAGCCTGACAGGAGGCCAGGGCAGCCTGATCGGCGCGTCCATCGGCGCAATCATTATGTCCTCTATCAGCAGGATTCTTGTATTCCTGGGATTTTCTTCTGACTATGACAATACCATCACTGGCATCCTTCTCATTACAATTGTGGTGCTCAATACAGTGACACAGAACAGGGCCATCCTGAAGAACAGGCACCAGATACTGTCTGCGAGGACAGTGGCGGGCGCTGATAAAAAAGGAGGGGTTCAGTGATGAAAAAGGCATTAAAAAGCTGGGAGACCGTTCTGCTCTGTATTCTGGTCCTGGAGTTTGTAATATTTGCAGCAGCCAACAATAAATTCCTGATGCCACGTGTACTGTTCGGAAGCATCAATGATATGATATCCATCTGTATCATTTCCTTGTTTGTTACCTTTGTCATGATTACAGGAGGAATTGATATCCAGGCCGGTTCCATTGTAGGACTGACCTCCATTGTTCTCGGCGTATCCTGGCAGGACTGGGGGCTCAATATCTGGGCAGCGGCAGTACTGGGAATTGTAGTTGCAGCGCTGTGCGGTGCCCTGTCCGGATATTTTGTGGCGTACTGCGGCGTACAGCCCATGGTGGTCACGCTGGGCGGAAGCTTCCTGTTTTCAGGCATTGCGCTGCTGGTATCCAACCTGTCGGCTACTGAAAGCTATAAGGGTATCAACGGATTCCCCGACAGCTTTATCAGGATTACCAAGTTCAAACTGTTTGGGGTCATACCCAGCCAGGTGCTGATTTTCCTGGTGCTGGCAGTCATTGCCTACATCCTTTTGCATAGGACGAAATACGGACGACAGATTTTCCTGATTGGTGTAAACCAGAATGCGGCAGAGTATTCCGGCATCAACAGCAGGCTGGTGATCATGAGCACCTATGTGCTGTCGGCCATGAGTGCGGCGGTGGCCGGCATTGTCCTCACCTCCTATCTGGGCACTGCCAAAAGTGATATCGGAGCGACCCTGACCATGCCTATCATCACAGCCGTGGTGCTGGGAGGAACCTTGAGCACCGGGGGTAAGGGAAGCGTTCCCGGAACAGCCCTGGCAGCGGTGGTGATTGGAGTATTAAGATTCGGGCTCCCGCTCTGCTTCAAGGTAAACCAGCAGTACCTGGATATCCCGGTTGGACTGATTCTCCTGGTGGTGGTGGTTGGCCGTTCCCTGGCCAATAACCAGAAGGTAATCGCCATGTTCCGCAGGAAGAAGAATTAGAGAAGTATTACGGGAACAGAATTTCCCTGAAAATGCGATAACAAAACAATCATAAATAATTTAAGGAGGAACAATGTTATGAAGAAAAAATGGTTATCAGTGGTTCTTGCAGGAGCAATGACAGTTTCACTGGCAGGCTGCGGAGGCGGTACTGCTGCTACGGCAGCGGCGCCTGCAACAGAGGCAAAGGCAGAGGCTGCACAGAGCAAGGCAGAAGAGGGCAAGACAGAGGCGGCAGCTCCCGCAGCAGGTGCAGATGTTGCCGGCATGACAGTTGCCTTTGTTCCAAAGCTGACAGGAAACGCATTCTTTGAGTCCGCCAACAACGGCGCACAGGAGTATTCCAAAGGCTGGGGCTTTACCGTTGACTATCAGGGCAGCGCCAATGCGGCGGTTGCAGACCAGGTTAACGTAATCAACAACGCAGTGGCCAGCGGCGTGGATGCAATCTGTATTTCATCTGTTGACGCAACCGGACTGGATTCTGCACTGACAGAGGCAAGGGACGCAGGCGTTACCGTTGTTACATGGGATTCAGATGTTTCCGATACAGCACGTACCCTTATGGTCAGCCAGGGAACACCGGAACTGTTAGGTAAAATGCTGGTTGATATGGGTGCTGATTCCCTGACCAACCGCGGCAAAGACACCAAAAAAGATACCATCAAATATTGCTGGCATTATTCACAGGCAACAGTTGCCGACCAGAACTCCTGGCAGGTAGCAGGCGAAGCCTATATCAAAGAAAACTTCCCGAACTGGGAAAATGTAGCTCCTGACAACTATTATTCAGAGCAGGATGCAGAGAAGGCGGTTTCCATCGGCGCATCCATTCTGGAAGCACACTCTGACATTGACCTGATCATCTGCAACGACTCCACCGCGCTTCCGGGACAGTGCAAGGCAGCTCAGAACAAGGGGCTGACCAAGGACGACGTTACAATTACAGGTTTTGCATCTCCTATGTCCATTAAGGATTACTGTGCAGCAGGCGTAATCGAGCAGTGGGGCCTCTGGGACTGCGGCGTACAGGGCGCAATGGGCTGCTACCTTGCAGCTTACCTTGCAGCAGGCAATGAAGTACATGTAGGCGACAAGATTAATATCCCTGACATCGGCGAGGTAGAGGTTATGCCTAATGACAGCCTGGTTGAAGGCGCATCTACCGCAGAGGTAAACAACGGCGTTGTACTGCTGCCGGAACGCACCGTATTTAACGCAGATAATATGAATGATTATAACTTCTAAGCTTAAAAATCAATCAAAATTGTATTAATTGAATTGGAAGGAGATTTTTGATTATGGCTGATTTGGAAGGTGTAAAGGTTGCGAAGGATTACCACGTAGATGTACCCTTTGCAAATAACGATGGCTTCTATGTTAAAGGAGCAAACAACCTGGACTGGGGAATGAAAAAACATCTGTCCAACATTTTTAATCCCCAAAGTGGGAACACGGTTATGTTCGCCTTTGACCATGGATACTTTATGGGGTCAACTGCCGGACTGGAGCGTCTGGATTTGGTGATTCCTAAGCTACTTCCCTATGTGGATGTACTTATGGGGACCAGAGGCGCTCTGCGTTCATGCGTGACACCAGCGTGCGGCAAGGGCATTGCCCTTCGCTCCACCTCCGGTTCCTCCATGCTGAACGACGACCTGTCCCATGAAATCCTGGCGGTTGATATTGAGGACGCAATCCGTATGAATGCAGACTGTATGGCAATCCAGACCTTCATCGGCGCCGACGGACAGCTGTCCAGTATTGAGAACCTTTCAAAGGCAATCAATCTGGGAATGAGATACAGCATCCCTACCATGGGCGTTGTGGCCGTGGGCAAACAGATGGAGCGCACGGACCGTTTCTTCAAGCTGGCTACCCGAATTGTTGCTGAAATGGGAGCCAACATCATTAAAACCTATTACTGTGAAAACTTTGAAGAAGTTGTGGCGGCATGCCCGGTTCCCATCGTAGTGGCAGGCGGCAAGAAGCTTCCGGAGAAGGAAGCCCTGACCCTGGCTTACAATGCAATAAGCGGCGGAGCCCATGGCGTGGATATGGGAAGAAATATTTTTCAGAGTGTTCACTCGCTGGAGATGGCGGCAGCAATCGGAAAGATTGTGCATGAAGGATTTACGGATAAAGAAGCATACGAATTCTTTGAGGATGCAATCCACTAGAATGTATTTGGAACGTGCAGATGGTGCCTTTTATTTATGGCTTTAGCCAGTACAGACTTGACGGCGGCGAACAATTTTGAAATTGTCCGCCGCCATTAAGTTCAATAAATAATATTTTCCAGCTGCTCCTTTTCATTTAATATATCAGATCGCTTTCTAAAGGTAAAATCCGCAGAGAAGGAAATTGGTAAGCAAGACCTATAATATACAGGGTATAGGTTACACCATTCTGGACATTAAATGTGGCTGTATCCATAATTGCAATGCGTGTATTATTGCATTCCACATAGTCCTCGGTCATTATAATCGAATTGTTGTTCGTACAAGGCAAGGACTCGGAGACGGCTGCGCGGTATGTGCCTTGGTTGATTAGGCGAAATCCCGTATAGGAAAACTGATTGATACGCTGGAAGATGCGTCCATATCCTGCAGAACTTACAGGGTAACGCGGGAGCCATTATCAACAATTGACACGGTGTAAGCGGATTGATTGGAAAAATAAAAATTTCCCCGGTACAGCGTATCACCCGTTCTTGTATTTATTACCGTAATAGGAGTACTCTGATTCCCCGCGTTTGTATAGTAAGGAGGGGTGGAGGCGTGGAGGGAATCCTTTGACCGGATTGACGATATAATAGATAATACCATGGAGATAGAAAACGGATTTGCCAGCGCTGGATTGGCAGTGAAGCAGCAGTAAGGCAGCGTTGAGGCAGCAGAAAATTACTGCCGGACAGGAACTGATATCATATCAGGTTTTTCTGCCCGGCTGTTTTTTGCCTTTCACGGGTCCGTTAAAATAATTGCAATACTGGAATATCATTCCTTGAAACAAGGTACTTTATATGATAAAATGGGGAAAGAATTCATGCAAAGTGAAAAAACTCTCAACAAAGGAGAACATTATGATAAGCCAGTTAATTGAAAAAATAAAGAAAACCAATGCCCCAATCTGCGTAGGACTGGATCCCATGCTGTCCTATGTACCGGAGCATGTGGTAAAGAAATCCCTGGATTCCTGCGGGGAGACACTGGAAGGGGCTGCTGATGCCATCTGGCAGTTTAATAAGGAAATCATCGACCACACATTTGACCTGATTCCGGCTGTAAAGCCGCAGATTGCCATGTATGAACAGTTCGGCATTGAAGGACTGACCGTATATAAGAGGACCGTGGACTACTGCCATGAAAAGGGGCTGATTGTCATTGGAGACGCCAAGAGGGGCGATATCGGCTCCACATCCGCTGCCTATGCAGCAGGCCATCTTGGCAGGGTGCAGGTGGAAAGCAAATCCTTAAGCGGATTTAATGTGGATATGCTTACCGTAAACCCATATCTGGGAACAGACGGCGTGAAGCCCTTTGTGGATGTATGTAAGAGTGAGGACAAGGGCCTTTTCGTCCTGGTCAAGACCTCCAATCCGTCCAGCGGTGAATTTCAGGACCGCCTGATTGACGGAAAGCCCCTTTATGAGTGGGTGGCCGCCAAGGTGGAGGAGTGGGGCTCCGACTGCATGGACGGTGAATACAGCAATGTGGGCGCGGTGGTAGGCGCCACCTATCCTGAGATGAGCGGGATTCTGAGAAAGCTCATGCCCCACACCTATTTCCTGGTACCCGGATACGGGGCGCAGGGAGGAACAGCCGCTGACCTGAAGCATTGTTTTAACCAGGACGGGCTTGGCGCTGTGGTCAATTCCTCCAGAGGAATCATCGCGGCCTACAAACAGGAGAAGTACAAGAAATTCGGGCCGGAGCACTTCGGTGAGGCATCCAGACAGGCAGTGATTGACATGGCTGCTGATATCAGCAGCGTACTGTAAGAGACAGGAGATGCATGTTATGGCAAAAGTGAAAATGACAGCAGCCGTCACGCTTCAGGAGCAGCTGGCTGCCGATATATACGATATGAGGATAAAAGCGCCTGAGATAGCGGAGTCAGCGGTTCCGGGCCAATTCGTATGCCTTTATTCAAAGGACGGGGCCAGGATTCTTCCGCGTCCCATCAGTTTGTGCGGCATTGATAAGGAAAAGGGAGAACTCAGGCTGGTGTACCGCATCGCGGGGGAAGGCACAAAGGAGTTCTCCGGACTCGCGGCAGGCGATACCATTGATGTCCTGGGACCTCTGGGCAATGGATTTCCCCTGCAGGCCGGAAAAAGGGCGTTTCTGATAGGCGGGGGCATCGGTGTTCCTCCCATGCTGGAATTGGCCAAAGCCCTTCATGGACTTAACAGGTCCGGGGAGGACAGCCTGGTCCAGTCCGTACTGGGATACAGGGACAGCCAGATGTTCTTAAAGGATGAATTTGAGGCATACGGTCCGGTATACGCTGCAACAGAGGACGGCAGCTTTGGCACCAGCGGCAATGTGCTGGACGCCATCCGTGAGCAGGGCCTTACGGCGGATGTCATTTACGCCTGCGGTCCCACTCCCATGCTCCGCGCGCTGAAGGCATATGCGGCCGAAAAGGGGCTGGAGTGCTGGCTTTCCCTGGAAGAGAAGATGGCCTGCGGAGTAGGCGCCTGTCTGGCCTGCGTGTGCCGGTCCAAAGAGGTGGACGGCCACTCACAGGTGCACAATAAGCGCATATGCAAGGACGGTCCTGTGTTCCGGTCAGATGAGATTGAGCTGTAGGCATGTATAGGTGAAAGATAGCGAGGTACCGTTTAGATGAATATGAGTGTAAATATTGCCGGTGTGGAATTTAAGAATCCGGTAATGGAAGCGTCGGGCACATTTGGTTCCGGCATGGAATACAGTGAATTTGTGGATTTAAACCGTCTGGGCGCAGTGGTTACCAAGGGTGTGGCAAGTGCGCCGTGGCCGGGCAATCCCACTCCCAGGATAGCGGAAGTATACGGCGGCATGCTCAATGCCATCGGCCTCCAGAACCCGGGCGTTGAAGTGTTTACAAAGAGGGATATTCCCTTTTTAAAACAGTATGACACGAAAATCGTTGTCAATGTCTGCGGAAAGACCACGGAAGAATATATTGATGTGGTAGAGCGTTTGGGGGACCAGCCGGCAGATATGCTGGAGATCAATATATCCTGCCCCAATGTAAAAGAAGGCGGAATCGCTTTCGGCCAGGACCCCAAGGCGGTTGAGGCCATTACCAGGGAGGTAAAGGCACATGCAAAGCAGCCTATCATCATGAAGCTGAGCCCCAACGTGACGGATATCACTGTCATGGCCAGAGCGGCAGAGGCCGGCGGGGCAGATGCCATTTCCTTGATTAATACCCTTACAGGCATGAAGATTGATATTCACAAAAGAGCCTTTGCACTGGCCAACAGGACAGGCGGACTGTCCGGTCCTGCTGTAAAGCCGGTGGCTGTGCGCATGGTATACCAGGCTGCCCGGGCCGTGAAGGTTCCCATCATCGGCATGGGAGGAATCAGGAATGCAGATGACGCCCTGGAGTTCATACTGGCGGGCGCCACGGCTGTTGCCATTGGCACGGCCAATTTCCATAACCCCTATGCTACGGTGGAGACCGTGGATGGAATCCGGGCGTATATGGAGAAGTACGGAATCGGGGATATCCGGGAACTTATAGGGGCTGTGAGGTAGGACCGGCCAGGTAAGACAGGAAAAAAAGGCACGTAAGAGGTTAAATGACCCGTAAATACAGGAGGTTTAAGGAAGATGGAAAACTACAAGCAGGAATTTATAGATTTTATGGTGGAAAGCAATGTGCTTAAATTTGGCTGCTTCACATTAAAAAGCGGACGCAAGTCCCCGTTTTTCATGAATGCGGGAAGCTATGTCACAGGAACCCAGCTGAGGAAATTAGGAGAGTACTACGCAAAGGCTATCCACGATAATTTCGGACTGGATTTCGACGTGCTCTTTGGGCCGGCTTATAAGGGAATTCCATTAAGCGTTGCGACCACCATGGCGATCAGCGAGCTGTACGGAAAAGATATCCGTTACTGCTCCAACCGCAAGGAGGTCAAGGACCACGGAGATACAGGCATCCTTTTGGGAAGCCCTATCAAAGACGGGGACAAGGTAGTTATCATCGAGGATGTGACCACATCCGGAAAGTCCATCGAGGAGACATTCCCCATCATCAAGGCCCAGGGAGATGTGGAAATCAAGGGACTCATGGTATCCTTAAACCGTATGGAGCGCGGCAAAGGCGCCAAGAGCGCCCTGGATGAGATTAAGGATTTATATGGTTTCCCCACAGCAGCTATCGTATCCATGGCAGATGTGGTGGAGCACCTCTATAATAAAGAAATAAATGGCAAGGTAGTCATCGACGATCAGATAAAGGCCGCCATCGACGCATACTATGAGCAGTATGGAGCCCAGGCATAATGATGTTTCCAGGAAGAAAGGCGATGAATATGGAGAGAGTGTATAAAACCATGCGTAACACAGGGGCTGGCTGCATAGCGTTAGGAGTCATCATAGCCGTGACCGGCCTTACGGTTGGAATCATTTCTATTGTAAATGGAGCGCTGCTGCTGAAACGAAAATCCGAAATTGAATTTTAGTAAGCGGGGCTGACAATGATAAGAAATACAACAAAGCGTCAAAAGCTGGGATGGGTATTGTTCATACTGTATCTTTGTTTCCTGGCGTATTTCATGTTTTTTTCAGAATCCTTTGGGCGCACGGACACAGACAGGGGGTACCAGTATAATCTGGTGCCCTTTAAGGAAATCATGCGGTATTTCCGTCATTATGACGTGCTGGGGCCCACATTGTTCATGATTAACATGATAGGAAATGTGGCGGCCTTCATGCCTTTTGGGTTCTTTCTCCCCATAATCAGCAGACGCAGCAAAAAGTGGTACAACACGGTTATGTTCGGCTTTGTTTTCAGTCTGATGCTGGAGACTCTGCAGCTGGTGTTCAAGGTAGGGAGCTTTGATGTGGATGATATGTTCCTCAACACCCTGGGGGCAGCCGCAGGCTATCTGTGTTACCGCCTGGTGCAGTGGACCCGGTGCAAATTGAGAAAAAGGAGGCTTTCACGTTGAGGCAGATTGGCGATAAGGTATCGTATGTTAGAAATCCTTTTGCGAGAAACAGCTACTGCTGTCTGATACTTGCGGTGCTGGGACTGGCTTTGGGAATAGCCAGCATGTATCTGTCTGTGACAAGGGCAGGCCAGGGAGGCCTGAATACAGGGGCTTATGGCTTTTCCAGCCTTGCCGCGGCCCTTATGGGGCTGTGGTACGGGGCGCGCTCATTTATGGAAAAGGACCGCAATTACATACTGGCGAAGATAGGAATCAGTATCAGCGTGGTGCTGGTCATCGTGTGGGCTGTGATTATCATAACCGGTATTGTAAGATAGATGGGAGTAGATGCAGATGGATTACAGAATATTATTACAGGAAGAGAATGATGCCGTAAGGGAGCGTTACGAATTGTCCATGGAGCGTATCAGGTCCATGGACACAGAGGAGATGCAGCTGCCTTACGGCTGTTATTTTAAGAAGGTTTCGGCATTTATCCGCCGGATAGAGAGACTGGCAAAGCGGGTGGAAGAAACCGGCTTAAGCCAGGAGGCCGGGCTGGATGGGGCTCTTTTAACCCTGGAGGAACTGCGGGAGGAGAATCATGCCCTGTACCAGGATATTCTGCCTGAGAATTACGGGGAGAGCTTCACCAATCCGGATTACGCGGTGGAGGTTTTGGGGGATGGCTATGGCCAGCTTTTATCCTTTCTTTATACGGAAATCCGGGCTGACATCGTATATGCATTTGAAATGCGGCTTATGAATATCACTATCCTGAACGAGCTGTTCCTGGAAGTATATAACCTATTTGACCAGGCATGGGAGGAGGGAAGGAAAGCGCCCCAGGAGCAGCTGATTAAGGATTCCCTGTACTGGTTTGTCAGCGACTATGCGGAGGTCACAGTGGACTGGCGGATTCGTGAGGGACTGGACCCGGCCCTTTCCTTTGGGACAGACATTGTGATGGAGCAGGATTTGACTGACCTGCGGTATCTCTATGCCTACGGGGAATATGTTTCGGAGACAGAGATAAAGCTTGCCTCTTTCATGAACAGCCTTCCCCAGGAGACCATTGATCAGATGGCGTCCACTTATACGGAAGGATTCAGGAAGGGTTTCCAGGTCATGGGCAGGGACCTGAAGAAGAAACGGACCGTTGTGGTGGAATTTCAGCTGGGATTTGAGCGCATGATTCGCAGGGCGGTGGAGTACTTTCGGGAGATGGGACTTGAACCCATCTGTTACAGGGCGGCGGTGGAGTCCGTGAACCGCGGGGCCAATGGACGCAGAGGATATTACGGCACATCCCCCAACAAGCAGTATGATTATGACCATCGTTATGACAGCGCCCTTTATATGGGCAATGCTTTTAAGGAGAGGAAGCTGGCCGTCCTGCGGTCTGCCTATGAGACCCGCAGGAAGGAAGCCGCCTGGTGCGCGGGCCCTGCCCTGGTGGAGACATTTGGTGAGGAAGGCTTCACGCCTGTAAATAAAAAGACGGCTCTGGCCCTCAACGCCCATCAGGAGGCGCTGACTCTGGCTTATGCCAATGAATCCAGGCGGATTGTGAACCAGTATATGCCGGGAGACGAGACCAGCTTTACCATTATTGCCTTTCCCAAACCTGAGATTGGGCCGGAGTTTGAAGAAGTCTTCAGGGAAACCATCCGAATCAATACACTGGATTATGAGAAGTACCAGAAAATTCAGCAGCGTATCATCCGGGCGCTGGATGAGGCCAGCCATGTGCTCATAACGGGCCGCGGCGGCAATGAGACATCCATGAAGGTATCCCTCCACCCCTTAAAAGACAGGGAAAAGGAGACCAATTTTGAGAACTGTGTGTCCGATGTGAACATTCCGTTGGGAGAGGTTTTTACATCCCCTATTTTGAAGGGGACAGAAGGACTGCTGCACGTAAAGAATGTTTATGTGGAGGATTATCAGTTCAGGAATCTGCGCATGGTGTTTAAGGACGGTAAGGTGACGGAGTATTCCTGTGGGAATTTTGAGGAGGATGGGAGTACCGGGGACGCCGGAAATGGTGAGGCCGCTGGGGCTGCCGGGAGCGTCGGAAACTCCGGAAATGGTGAGACTGCCGGAACTGCCGGAGAGGCCCGCAGACAGGGCCAGGCTCTTGTAAAGCAGGTCATTATGCGGAATCATGACTGGCTGCCTTTGGGCGAGTTCGCCATCGGTACCAACACTACGGCCTACGCCATGGCCAGAAGGTTTTCCATTGGCGACAAGCTGCCTATCCTTATTGCCGAGAAGATGGGGCCTCATTTTGCAGTAGGCGATACTTGCTACAGCTTTGCTGAGGATTCGCCCATGTATAACCCTGACGGCCGGGAGGTCATTGCCAGGGATAATGAAATATCCCTTCTCAGAAAGACGGATATGTCCAAGGCGTATTTCAGCTGCCACACGGATATCACCATTCCTTATTCGGAATTAGGGGATATAAAGGCTGTGAGGGCAGACGGAAGCGGTATTGATATCATCCGTCAGGGCAGGTTCGTGCTGGATGGGACAGAGGAACTGAATGGGGCTTTGGACGAGGCGGCTGACTGAGTAAGCGGGTTAGAGCATGTTTGAAAATAACAGAATGTTTGTTTGATAGATGAGGGAGACACTGTTCCGGATGAGGGGAGGGTGTGCTCATTGTTGAAAAATCACTTGGACAATCCAATTTACGGATAGAACAAGTGATTTTTTCTGTTATACTAGGTAAAAGAGAAACAATTTAGACTATATCAGGAAGGAGGGACGCCGCAGACTTCCCATTGCGGAGCTGGCTGTAGCTGCCTGCCTGTGCCTGGCCGGCAGAGAGACTGGCGGCTACAGGAGTCAGTGGGTTTCAGGAGAATACATTATAAAAAACATTCAAAAATGCGGGAGACCTTTTCAAGTACTTTTTTCAAGTTTTGTATTGACGGCATAAGCATTTCCTAGTATTATGATTATAAGTAGAATTGAGCTATATAAAGATACTTATAAGATAAACTAATAATAATTATCTACATGGATAATGAGCTTTAGAAAAGGAGAATAAATAATGGCAAAAGTAGGAATTGTAATGGGAAGCGACTCTGATATGCCTATTATGGCAAAGGCGGCTGAGATTCTGGACAAGCTGGGCATTGATTACGAGATGACAATTATTTCCGCGCACAGAGAGCCTGATGTATTCTTTGACTGGGCAAAGTCAGCAGAGGATAAGGGCTTTAAGGTAATCATCGCAGGTGCGGGCAAGGCTGCACATCTTCCCGGTATGTGTGCGGCTATTTTCTCTATGCCGGTCATTGGAATTCCTATGAAGACATCTGACCTGGGCGGTGTGGATTCACTGTATTCCATCGTGCAGATGCCAAGCGGTATCCCGGTGGCAACAGTGGCCATCAACGGCGGTGCCAATGCCGGAATCCTGGCGGCAAAGATACTGGCCGTCTCCGATGCAGAGCTGCTGGCAAAGCTGAAAGAGTATTCTGAAAGCCTGAAGAACGATGTGGTGAAAAAGGCCGGAAAGCTGGAGCAGGTGGGCTACAAGGAATATCTTGCACAGATGAAATAGGGCGGATTAAAGGAAATTGGCAAAGGAAATATCAGATAAGAGAGGATAAAAACCATGATGGATTACAAGAAGGCCGGAGTTGATATTGAGGCAGGCTATAAATCGGTGGAACTGATGAAGGAATATGTAAAGGGAACCATGCGCCCTGAGGTATTAGGCGGTCTGGGTGGATTTTCAGGAGCATTTTCCATGTCCGCGTTCAAGGGGATGGAGGAGCCTACTCTGCTGTCCGGTACTGACGGCGTGGGAACCAAGCTGAAACTGGCATTTCTGATGGATAAGCATGACACAGTGGGAATCGACTGTGTGGCTATGTGTGTCAACGACGTGGTCTGCGCTGGTGGTGAGCCTCTGTTCTTCCTGGATTATATTGCCTGCGGCAAGAATGTTCCGGAGAAAATTGCCACGATTGTAAAGGGTGTGGCTGAGGGATGCAGGCAGTCCGGTTCTGCCCTGATTGGCGGGGAGACAGCAGAGATGCCGGGCTTTTATCCGGAGGATGAGTACGACCTGGCAGGATTCTCTGTGGGTATTGTAGATAAGAAGGACCTGATTACAGGTGAGAACCTGTGTGCGGGGGATGTCCTGATTGGAATGGCTTCTTCCGGTGTACACAGCAATGGCTTTTCGCTGGTGCGCAAGGTATTTGAGAAGGAGCTGACAAAGGAAGGCCTGAACACATATTATGATGAGCTGGGGACCACTCTGGGCGAGGCATTGCTCGCCCCCACCAAGATTTACGTGAAGGCTCTGAGAAATGTAAAGGAAGCAGGCGTTACCGTAAAGGCATGCAGCCATATCACTGGCGGCGGCTTCTATGAGAATATTCCGCGCATGTTAAAAGACGGCGTGAAGGCTGTCATCAGGAAGGACAGCTACCCCATTCCTCCTGTATTCAGGCTGCTGGCTGATAAAGGGCAGATTGAAGAGCAGATGATGTATAATACCTATAATATGGGATTGGGTATGATAGTTGCCGTTAACCCTGCTGATGTGGAGAAAACCATGGAAGCCATGAGGGCAGCAGGCGAAGCTCCTTATGCAGTGGGCTCCATTGAAGAAGGAGAGAAGGGTGTGTCCTTATGCTAAGAGTAGGCGTACTGGTATCCGGCGGCGGAACCAATCTCCAGGCTATTTTGGACGCCGTGGATCATGGTGATATTACCAATGCAGAGATATCCGTTGTCATCAGTAATAATCCGGGGGCCTATGCTCTGGAGAGAGCCAGAAAGCATGGGATCCGGGCTGTCTGCATTTCTCCAAAACAGTTTCCGGCCAGGGATGCGTTCAACCAGGCATTTCTCGCCAAAATAGATGAATATGATTTGGATTTGATTGTACTGGCCGGATTCCTGGTGATGATTCCGGCGGCCATGACTGAGAAGTATAAGGGACGCATCATCAATATCCATCCATCCCTGATTCCCTCTTTCTGCGGTGTGGGTTACTATGGGCTTAAGGTCCACGAGGCGGCCCTGGCTCGCGGCGTGAAGGTGACAGGGGCAACGGTCCACTATGTGGACGGAGGTATGGATACCGGCCCCATTATCCTCCAAAAGGCAGTGGAGGTGGAGGAGGGGGATACCCCTGAGATTCTGCAGAGAAGGGTCATGGAGCAGGCAGAGTGGGTAATCCTTCCCAGGGCAATCAACATGATTGCAAATGGGCAGTAGCATCTCTTTGACAGTAGCGCGCACCATATGTGCCATGTTTTCATTATAAGGAGGAACGTCATGAAAGTATTGATAGTAGGAGGCGGCGGACGTGAGCATGCAATCGCATGGAAGATATCCCAGAGCCCGAAGGTGGAGAAGCTTTACTGCGCTCCCGGCAACGCGGGTATTGCCAAGGTGGCTGAATGCGTTGACATCGGCGTCATGGACTTTGAGAAGCTGGTCGCATTTGCCGGAGAGCAGGCCATTGATTTGGTGGTGGTAGGACCGGATGACCCGCTGGCGGCCGGCGCAGTGGATGCATTTGAAGATGCAGGCATCCGCGTGTTCGGCCCCGGGAAAAACGCTGCCATACTGGAAGCTTCCAAGGCATTTTCCAAGGATTTGATGAAGAAGTACAACATTCCTTCTGCCGCTTATGAGACATTTGATTCCCCGGAAGCAGCCCTTACATACCTGGAGACAGCTCCCATGCCTATCGTGCTGAAAGCGGACGGCCTGGCGCTGGGAAAGGGCGTGCTTATCTGCAACACCAGGGAGGAAGCAAAGGAAGGCGTTAAGACCCTGATGCTGGATAAACAGTTTGGCTCCGCGGGTGACAGAATTGTGATTGAGGAGTTCATGACAGGGCGGGAGGTTTCCGTGCTCTCCTTTGTGGATGGCCACACTATCAAAATCATGACCTCGGCCCAGGACCACAAGAGAGCCAAGGACGGGGACCAGGGACTGAATACAGGGGGGATGGGAACATTTTCGCCCAGCCCATTCTATACGGACGAGGTGGATGCATTCTGCAGAAAGTATGTGTACCAGCCAACCGTGGACGCCATGAAGGCAGAGGGCAGGGAGTTCAAAGGAATTATCTTCTTTGGCCTGATGCTGACGGAAAACGGCCCCAAGGTGCTGGAGTACAATGCCAGGTTCGGAGATCCGGAGACTCAGGTAGTTCTGCCAAGGATGAAGAATGACATTGTGGATGTGTTTGAAGCCTGCGTGGACGGAACCCTGGACCAGATAGAGCTGGAGTTTGAGGACAATGCAGCCGTATGCGTGGTTCTGGCATCGGACGGATACCCGGAGCATTATGAAAAGGGATATAAGATAGACGGCCTGGACCGGTTTGACGGTCAGGACGGGTATTATGTATTCCATGCCGGAAGCAAGTTCGATAAGGACGGGAATGTAGTGACCAACGGCGGAAGGGTGCTGGGGGTTACGGCAAAAGGTAATACACTGAAGGAAGCCAGGGAGAATGCTTATAAGGCTGCGGAGTGGGTGGAATTTGGGAATAAGTATATGAGGCATGATATTGGGAAGGCGATTGATGAGGCCTAAGTTGTGATATAGATGATACTTGTGGTTTTTTAGAATAAGACGCATATATAACCGCAATATATTGCGGCTTACGACCGAAAGGTTGGCAAAATTGGGTCGTTTTTCGATTGTGAATTTAAGGGCAAAAACGGCAAGAGTGTAGATGAAATCCCCTGGTTTGGGTAATAAACCAGGGGATTTTCTGTTTTCTGGAAGCTATTTTATCCACGTTCATTGAAACCGGACAATATTATAAATAGCATTTCATATACCAGAGTTCCGTTGCTGATTTTAACTATCGTGGCAATATTATTACTGTTTTATAGAAAACGAATAATTTTGATATGTCATGCTTCATTTAGTCCATAAATGGCATCGGTTGATAATAAGGAAATAGAGAAAGAGTATTATGTAAGATGATGCAATAAACAAAATAAGTGAAGTACATAATTGTGAACTTGGATTTTATGGTGTTGCACATACTCCATCTGAAAGGAACAAAAAATGGAACTGAATTATTATCGGAGAGGAGATTACCTGTTTCCAGATCTTATTATCGATGAGGAGGAAGTATCAATCGGAAAATATGGTATGTTGCGGAGAACATTTTTAAAAGAAAATAGGAAGAACTGGTATCAGAGCATGATGCTAACAGAAAGGAAAAAGACCAGTTGGCATGGGCGGCACATCTGAACAATTTGACTGCAATGGCAGAGGAAAGTGTCCTGATAGAATTAGTGTATAATTAAGCATATAAAAATCAAAACCATACTCTCATTTTGGAATAACCGCGGGAGTATGGGAAGTATGGCTGATGTATGCAGGAAAATCTTTATGGAGTCAGGCGATAACGGGTTATTTTTTTCCAGTTTTGAGGAAATCCCATTCGCTCAAGCAATTCTAAGCTGTTTATGTGCGTAAGGTTTGCAGATACGTTATCAATTAGGCGCGACAGCTTCCTTTGGAAAACGTGAAAATCTTTATTGGGGATTAAATATCGGAAGGCAATGACAACGGCAAACAGGTCATTCTTGCCATATTGGTACTGGATTCCCACTAAAGGTATGGACATTTTCCTGTGCAGTGGGAGGTCGGAAATATTGTCTATTGTCCGGTAAGTAAAAAGCCGTTCTCCATGGGCGCAGACATTCCTGAATTTTGTAAGGACAGAAAGGAACTGCTCCATCTGCTTCTGGTTAATGGCTGTAAAATTTTTACATATTTTCGATTGTAAGGATTGGGGTATTACCTGGTACATTTTTGACAGGTTCCCAAACGTAAGGACATTGATCAGCACCCAAAGCGGTATGTTTCCATATGTAGCACGGTAATAATTGATATAGTCATAGTCGGTGGTCGATGCCGCCCGATTGAGGGTAGAAATCAGTTTTGAAACTGTGCGGTGGTTGCGCTGGCTGTTATTATAGTTATTGATGTTCAGGTAGGCATTTTGAGATTCCCCGTATTTTTCGGAAAAATAATAGGAGATCAGGGAACGGAGATGCCGCTCTATCTGTAGCAGGTACTTGAAAAATAATTCTCTTAGTTCCGAATCAAATTCGTACAAGGCAACGATTTCTTCAAATGTGGTTCCTTCCTTATATTTCTTTGTCAGTGGGATGCGGAACAGGTGTTTATATCCACCCATCAAAGGGAAATAGCCGATATGCTTTAAGGTTTCTTTTGCATATTCAGGGTCAGTGATAATAAGCTGTTTCTCATCCTTTAGCCATCTGACTTGATCCTGGAAAGAGGAAAATGTTTTTGTTGCCATATAGTTTCTCCTTAAATGTAAAAGGGGAGAGACCCGCAGGTTCTCCCCCGGTCACGGGCTTCGCAAGTTTCCGCAACACGATCACTGAGCATAATATAGCAAAAATTAGGGAAAGTGTCAACCGATTCTGAAAAATTTCAGATTAGTTTTCCCCTTTTGCTATAAAGCTCATCATCAGTATATGTAAGAAATAATAAAAAATACATAAGCGGTGGATACCCAATATCGTAATAAAAAAAATCAGGTTCAAGAGATAGTCGAAAGCAGCCTGGAAAATGAAATTGGTATTATCATGCTTGCTGAGGCGGATAATTTGGATTCACAGTACCTAATTGGTCAAATGGAAACATCTTGATCTTAAGTTATGGATACCTGAGCGTGCCATTGAAAAACAGCAGAAGCTGACCTTAATGCATCCGAAACAGGCGGAAAACCTTGGAAAATCCACATACCAAATAGCGAAGGAGCTTACCGAACATGTATTGATGGCTACATGGTAAGCTCAGGGAGCGGAACCTATCCGTCGGCATACTTATGAAAGATTAGATACTATCCAATATTTAGGCGATACCGGCGTGGTGTGATTCCTTTATAACGTTTAAATGTTTTGATAAAGTAGCATACATCGCTAAAACCACATCTATAGGCTACCTCTGTCAAGGTTAAATCAGAGGTACTTAATTCGCTGCAGGCGCGCTCAATACGATAGTAGTTCAAGTAATCAATGGGGGTTCTGTGAATGATAGAATGGAAATAGCTGCAGAAATATTTGGGAGACATTCCGGCAATTCTGGACAATTCATTCAGTGTAATAGTCTGCCCGTAATTACTATCTATGTATTCCAGCACAGGTTTGAGCTGCATCATCTTTCTGGAAGATTTTGTATCATCAGCCTTATCCTGATAAAGCCCTTTTTGGTAGATAATTCCAAAAATTTCAAATAAAGTGCCCATAGTTATCAATTCGTTTCCAGGCTCACTATGCTGCATGGATATGAAAAGATGGCCGATAATTTGATGCAGGGAACGGTTGCTTTTTGTAAAATGATTCTGTACGATAATCTGATGCTTTGTAATAAGGCGGATATAAAACCGACAGGTATCTGTGTGCATGAGGAGACGCTGGATATCGAACACAATACATTCATAAATACAATTATGAGGTAAACCGCCATGAATAACCCCCTCATTAATAAAAATAATATCCCCAGCTTTAGCTTCAAATTCTTCATCATCTAACTTTAAATAGAGGATTCCCTCCAAAATCCGGATGATTTCCAACTCTTTATGACAGTGGAATGGCATGTTATAACGGGGATGGTGCTCGTCTACATGGTAATATTCGATAGGAAAATCCGGAGTCCCGTGTTGCTTTTTTTCATTATAGTCCAAATAGTGCATACTGCGCCCTCCTAAAAATGTAAAAATAACTATAAATACAGAACAGTAAAGTAAATAAATGGATAAAATGTCTAAAAAAATGAATATTGTTATATTTTTTGCCATTATATCACAGCAAATAGCTATATATCAATAGTATAATACAATTACGCAAGAGGAGCACAAAAATACAGAACTTAAATAAGTTAAAGCGAACACAATCTAAAATTAAAAAGGAGGAAAACACTATGGCAGCAAGCAGATTGATTGGGTCTTATCCGGTTATCGGCATCAGACCCACAATAGACGGAAGACAGGGATATATGAAAGTAAGGGAATCCATGGAAGAACAGACCATGAATATGGCCAAAAGCGCGGCGGCCCTGTTTAGGGAAAATCTTTTTTACAGCAATGGAGAACCGGTAAACGTAGTGATTGCGGATTCCACCATTGGACGGGCGGGGGAAAGCGCGGCCTGCGCGGATAAATTCCGCAGAGCCGGAGTGGATATTACCCTGACTGTGACCCCATGCTGGTGTTACGGTGCAGAGACCATGGACATGGATCCGCATACAATCAAGGGCGTGTGGGGATTTAACGGAACGGAGAGACCCGGTGCCGTATATCTCGCCTCTGTACTGGCTACCCATGCGCAGAAGGGGCTTCCGGCTTTTGGTATCTATGGACATGATGTCCAGGATGCTGATGATACAAGTATACCTGAGGATGTAAAAGAAAAACTTCTCCGTTTTGGACGCGCCGCAGTGGCTGCCGCTACCATGAGGGGAAAGTCATATCTCCAGATAGGTTCTATCTGCATGGGAATTGGAGGTTCCATCATAGACCCGGCATTTATTGAGGAATATCTCGGGATGCGGGTGGAATCCGTAGACGAAGTGGAACTGATCCGCCGTATGAGTGAGGAAATATACGATAAAAAAGAGTTTGAAAAGGCCCTTGCATGGACAAAGGCAAACTGTAAGGAAGGCTTTGACAAGAACCCTCCCGAAGTTCAGAAGACCCGGGAACAGAAGGATAGGGATTGGGAATTCGTAGTTAAGATGATGTGCATCATCAAGGATTTGATGAATGGGAATCCCAATCTGCCAGAGGGGCGGGAGGAAGAGCGGATCGGACACAATGCCATTGCCGCAGGCTTCCAGGGACAGAGACAGTGGACAGATTTTTATCCCAATGGTGACTTCGCTGAGTCCATGCTGAATTCCTCCTTTGACTGGAACGGCGCAAGGGAGCCATACATACTGGCTACTGAGAATGACACATTAAATGGGCTGGGTATGCTGTTCATGAAGCTGCTCACCAACAGGGCGCAGATTTTCGCGGATGTGCGTACGTACTGGAGCCCTGAGGCTGTTAAGAAGGCAGCCGGATATGATTTGGAAGGGGTCGCAAAGGAAGCAGGCGGTTTCCTGCATCTGATCAATTCCGGAGCGGCCTGTTTGGATGCCACGGGTAAAGCCCTGGATGAAGACGGTCAGCCGGTCATGAAGCCATGGTATGAGGTGACGGCGGACGATCAGAAGGCAATGTTGGAAGCAACCACATGGAATGAGGCTGATTTTGGGTATTTCAGAGGCGGCGGCTATTCTTCCAGATATGTTACAGAAGCCCAGATGCCATGTACGATGATCCGCTTAAACCTGGTAAAGGGACTGGGGCCTATGCTGCAGATTGCAGAAGGCTGGACCGTGAAACTGCCGGACGATGTAACTGACATCTTATGGAAGAGAACGGACTACACATGGCCGTGCACCTGGTTTGCGCCCAGGGTGACAGGCCGGGGCGCATTTGCCTCCGCGTATGACGTGATGAATAACTGGGGAGCTAACCACGGTGCAATCAGCTATGGACATATTGGGGCGGACCTCATTACACTCTGCTCAATCTTAAGGATTCCTGTCAGCATGCACAATGTGCCTGAGGAAAAAATATTCCGTCCTGCAGCCTGGAACGCATTTGGAATGGACAAAGAGGGACAGGATTTCCGTGCCTGTGCGGCCTATGGGCCTTTATATAAGTAAGGCGGTGTGTCTATGAGCCATAAAAATGTACTGGCAGTGGATTTCGGCGCTTCCAGTGGAAGGGTAATGCTGGGAAACTTTGATGGGAGCCGGTTATCTATACAGGAAATCCATCGTTTCCCCAATGATCCGGTTATATTAAACGGAACCATGTACTGGGATTTCCTGCGGCTGTTTTATGAAGTGAAGCAGGGACTGATGAAAGCAAAGAGGTATGGAAAGATTGACAGCATCGGCGTGGATACCTGGGGCGTGGATTTCGGCCTGATTGACAAGGAGGGAAATCTTTTAGAAAACCCGGTGCACTACCGGGATGCGCGGACCGCAGGGATGCTTGAAAAGAGTTTTGGAAAGATGGATAAGGACCGCTTTTATCAGATTACGGGCAGCCAATTTATGGAGATTAACACGGTATTCCAGCTTTTGGCTCTGCTGGAAAAGCGGCCCGGGCTTCTGGAGGGAACTTCCAGACTTCTGTTGATGCCGGACTTATTTAATTATTATCTATGTGGGGCGCAGGTCAGCGAGTACTCCATCGCGTCCACCACGCAGATGCTGGATGCCCGTACTAAGATGTGGTCGAAGGAAGTGTTGGAGAGCCTAGGTATCCCGGAACGGATTCTGAGCGGTATCGTTCCATGTGGAACGAGACTTGGTTTCATAAAAAACGGAATTTGCCAGGAGCTGGGAATTGAGCCCATGGAAGTGATTGCTGTGGCAGGACACGATACGCAGAGTGCCCTTGCGGCTGTTCCTGCCAGGGATAAGGATTTCATCTTCATCAGCTGCGGAACATGGTCGCTGTTTGGCACAGAACTGGACGAACCTGTTATCAACGGGTTGTCAGAACGGCTGAATATCACAAATGAAGGCGGGTGCCAGGGAAAGATTTCCTTCCTCAAGAATATTATCGGGTTGTGGCTGATACAGGAAAGCAGGAGACAGTGGATTCGTGAGGGAAAGGAATACAGTTTCGGACATCTGGAGCAAATGGCCGCGGATGCAAAGCCATTTAAAGCCCTGATTGACCCGGATGCACCAGAGTTTGTTCCGGCTGGAAACATTCCTGAGAGAATCCGGAGATACTGCCGTGAAAGCGGACAGAGGGTACCGGAAAATGAGGCGGAGATTGTGAGATGTATCGACGAGAGCCTGGCGTTTAAGTACCGCATGACATTGGAAGAAATTAAGATGTGTACCGGAAGAGAGTACCCGGCTATCCATATGGTGGGTGGCGGAACACAGAGCGGACTTCTCTGCCAGATGACGGCCAATGCGTGTCATTGTCCGGTGATTGCCGGACCGGTGGAGGCTACTGTACTGGGTAACGCGGCTATGCAGCTGCTTGCAACAGGAGAACTTAGGGATCTGGATCAGGTGAGAAGTGTCGCAGGGGCTTCCGCCAAGGTAAGCATCTATGAGCCGAAAGATACAGATCAATGGGAGCAGGTATACGGACAATATAAAAAGATGCTGGAATGACCAAAGACCGGGACAACCTGGAAAATAAGGAGGTATTATGGAATTAAGCTATATGGAACTAAGGGAACAGATTTGCGATGTGTGCCATAAGATGTGGCAGCTTGGCTGGGTGGCAGCCAATGACGGCAACGTGTCCGCCAGGCTGGATGACGGAACCTTTCTTGCCACTCCCACCGGAATGAGCAAAAGTTTCATCACACCGGAAAAACTGGTTCGTATCGATGGGAAAGGCGAGGTGTTGGAAGGCCTTCCCGGATACAGGCCCTCTTCAGAGATTAAGATGCATCTCCGCTGCTATAAAGAGCGTGAGGATGTAAATTCCGTGCTTCACGCCCACCCGCCTGTGGCCACCGGATACGCGGTAGCCAATGTGCCGTTGGACGAGTACTCTATGATTGAGACGGTAATTGGTCTGGGTTCGATTCCGGTAACGCCTTACGGAACCCCTTCCACTTACGAAGTACCGGATAACATAGCGCCTTATCTGGGGGAACATGACGCAATGCTCCTTCAGAATCATGGAGCTTTGACCGTGGGGGCTGATGTGATTACCGCTTATTACCGCATGGAAACACTGGAACTCTTTGCAAAAATCAGCCTTAACGCCAGAATGCTGGGAGGTGCACAGGAAATATCCAGGGAAAATATTGACCGCCTTATCTCAATGAGGAAAGGATATGGGGTAACCGGCAGGCACCCCGGTTATAAAAAATACAGTAAACAGGGGGAAAACAGATGCTAAGAGGAATACCCCATATATTATCTCCTGAACTGTTAAAGATATTATGTGAAATGGGTCACAGCGACCGGATTGTGATTGCCGATGGGAATTTCCCGGCAGAGTCCATGGGCAGGGATGCCCATGTCATACATATGGAAGGCCACGGCGTGCCGGAGATACTGGAAGCAATCCTCTCGCTTTTTCCACTGGACACCTACGTAGAACACCCTGTCTGCCTGATGTCGGTAACGGACGGGGATACGGTTGAAACACCGATCTGGGATCAATACATGACATTGGTGGAAGCGTGTGACAGCAGGGGCAGAAGTGCCATTGGCCATATAGAGCGGTTCGCGTTCTACGAGGAGGCAAAGAAAGCTTATGCAATTATCGCCACCAGCGAGAGAGCGCTTTATGCCAATATCATGCTGCAAAAAGGGGTAGTTACCGACCAGGGCCTGTAAATGGGTTCCGCCAAAACAGTGCAATTAGTAAAGAAATGGAAGGTGATGATGTGGGAGAAGTAATTCTGACCATGAAAGACATTGATAAGTCCTTTGTCGGAGTACATGCGTTAAAAAATGCCTGTCTGGAACTTAAAAAGGGCGAGGTCCATGCACTGATGGGTGAGAATGGCGCCGGAAAATCCACCCTCATGAAGATATTGACGGGAATCTACAGCAAAGACAGCGGTACTATTGTGTATGAGGGGCGCCAGGTGGAGTTTAAAAGTCCCAGGGAAGCGCAGGACGCCGGCATTGTGATTGTGCATCAGGAATTAAACATGATGAACCACTTAACGGTGGCCCAGAATATCTTTATCGGCAAAGAAAAAATGAACGGAAAGCTGATTAATGACCGCAGGATGGTAGAAGAGGCAGAAAAGCTGTTCGGATTACTGAATATCAGGATTGACCCAAGGGAAACAATGGGTAGGCTGACGGTGGGGCGCCAGCAGATGTGTGAGATAGCCAAGGCAATCTCAACAGATGCCAAGATAATCGTATTTGATGAACCGACTGCCGCGCTGACAGATTCAGAAATCAGCGAGCTGTTCAAAATCATCCGTGACCTAAGAGCCAAGGATATCGGAATTGTATACATTTCCCACCGCATGGATGAGATTAACCAGATTACTGACAGGGTAACGGTTATGAGGGACGGGGAATATGTGGGTACGCTGACAACCAAGGATTCCACGAAAGACGACATCATCCAGATGATGGTAGGACGCACGGTGTATGAGGAGCCTAAGAGTTTCAGCAATGTAAAGCCGGATGCCCCGGTGGTGCTGAAGGTTGAACACCTGAATGTTGGGAAAACAGTAAAAGATGTAAGCTTTGAACTTCGCAAAGGAGAAATCCTGGGTTTTTCAGGACTCATGGGAGCCGGAAGGACGGAGACAGCCAGGGCTATCTTTGGTGCTGACAGGAGAGACAGCGGTGATATTTATGTGAATGGAAAACGGGTGGATATCAAGAACCCACAGGACGCGGTTGACGCCGGGATTGGATATCTGTCGGAGGACCGCAAGCGCTATGGTGTGATCATTGAGAAAACGGTAGCCGAGAATACGACAATGGCTTCCCTGAAAGCATTCTGCAAAGGCCTGTTTATTGATAAGAAAGCGGAAAAAGAAACCGCGGAACAATATGTGGAGGCATTAAAGACCAAGACACCATCCGTGGAACAGCAGGTGCGCAACCTGTCGGGAGGTAACCAACAGAAAGTGGTCATTGCAAAATGGCTTACCAGGAACTGCGACATCCTGATATTTGACGAACCCACAAGGGGAATCGATGTAGGAGCAAAAAGCGAGATTTATACATTGATGAATAATCTTGTAAAGCAGGGGAAGTCCATTATCATGATATCCTCTGAACTGACGGAAGTGCTGCGAATGAGTGACCGTATCCTGATTATGTGTGAGGGCCGTAAAACAGGAGAAATCAGCATAGAAGAAGCTACCCAGGAAAAAATCATGCATGCCGCTACACTGAGAGATTAAATGGGAGGTTAAAGACATGTCAAATAATGGGAATCAGGTAAAAAAGGAGCCGAATGGATTGTTCAAAGCTATCGGTACTCAGAAATTGGTGGCAGTCATTGCGCTGATTGTATTATTCATGTTCTTCTGGATTTTTGGGGACAATTTTGCAAAATACAGTACACTGGTCAGCATTTTTGATTCGTCCTATTATATCGGTTTTATGGCGATAGGCGTAACATTTGTAATCATCACCGGAGGAATCGACTTATCCATTGGTACGGTCTGTATCTGCTGTTCCTTGATTTCAGGAACGCTGTATACAAAACTGGGACTGCCTATGCCGCTGTGCGTTATCCTGGCCATACTGATGGGAGGCCTGTTCGGACTTGCCAATGGACTTATGGTATCTGTCATGAGGCTTCCGGCCTTTATTGCCACACTGGGAACCATGATGATTACCAGAGGCCTGGGTTCGATTGTGACAAATACGGCAACCGTGACCTTTCCGCAGGCTTTTGCGCCGGGCGGCTCATTCAGAGGCATTTTTAAATTAAAAGGGGCAGGGCTTCCGCAGGCAGGTATCCCCACGGGATTCATACTGCTGATTACACTTGCAATCCTGATGGCAATCCTTCTCAACAAGGCGCGTCCGGGACGCTATATACTGTCTCTTGGGAGTAATAAGGAGGCGACCCGGCTTTCCGGTGTAAATGTGGTAAAGTGGGAGACTTTGGCTTATGTCATAAGCGGTCTGTTTGCCGGGCTGGCAGGTGTGTCTTATGCAGCAGTATACTCCACACTCATGCCTGGAACCGGAAATGGATTTGAACTGGATGCAATCGCCGGGGTTGTAATCGGCGGAACATCCCTGGCAGGTGGCGTGGGTTCCATATCGGGGACTTTAATCGGTGTTTTTATTATGTCCGTTTTGAAGACAGGCCTTCCCTTTGTGGGAGTACAGCCACATTATCAGCTGCTGATTACCGGATTTGTGTTGATCATAGCCGTATTTGTAGATGTTTTGAATAGAAGGAAACAGGGGAAGGATTGATACGCACTAATAACCCGCAAAGCGGGATAATAAAGGGAGGTTTATTCATGAAGATAAGATTATTAAGTACAGTCATCTGCGCAGCAATAGTTTCCACGATGGTAATGGGCTGCTCCAGCGGAGCCAGCGCGCCTGCCACGACAGCCGCAGCAGCGGCCGCTCCGGAGACAGAGGTAAAAGACACAACAGCAGGGGATACGTTGGCAGCCAAGGCAGATGGGGCTGTGGACTACAGCGATGTCACGGTTGAGATTGTGGCAAAAGGCTTCCAGCATGATTTTTGGAAAGCGGTAAAGATGGGATCAGAGCAGGCTGCAGAGGATTTGGGGCTTAAGTCCACCAATTTTGTAGGGCCAGCCAGTGAGAGTGCAGTCGCTGAGCAGATTGAGCAGTTAAATAATGCGGTCAACAAGGCTCCAAGCGCCATCTGCCTGGCGGCTTTGGATACACAGGCGGCCCTTGATGCAATTTCCAATGCTCAGGCAGCAAATATTCCGATTGTAGGGTTTGATTCCGGTGTGCCGGATGCCCCTGCAGGCTCCATTGTGGCCAATGCCGCTACGGACAACTATGTAGCGGGCGGTCTGGCCGCGGAGAAATTGTATGAAATGATTAAGGATAAGGTCACAGCTCCGGCAGAAGAGGTCAGAATCGGCGTTGTCTCCCAAGATGCGACATCCCAGTCCATTGGAGAACGGACGGGCGGTTTCATAGACAAAATGCGTACCTTGGTTGGCGAAGATAAATGCATGGTAGTAGGCCATGATAAGTATAATAAGGCAGTTGACGGAGCAAAGGTGATTATCGATGTAGGCATTCCGGCAACCGTGGATGATGCGGCTTGTGTGACTGTGGCCAATACCCTGCTGAATAAAAATGATTTGATTGCCATTTATGCGTCCAACGAATTTACAGCCAAGAACCTGGTGACAGCCAATGAGAGTCTTCAGGTGCTGGGAGTAGATAAAGTAATCGGCGTTGGATTCGACTCAGGCGCCATCCAGCTTGATGCTATCAAAAGTGGTGTCTTAGCAGGTTCCATCACGCAGAATCCGGTACAGATTGGATATCAGGCGGTTACCCTGGCCGCCAAGGCAGCCAAAGGAGAACCGGTAGAGGATGTTGATACTGGTGCACTGTGGTATGACAGCGCCAATATGGATTCGGCGGAAGTAGCTCCGTGTCTCTATAAGTAATATTTTGTTAGCCAGTTGTTTAATCATAACTTGGTTAGACGGCTGGCTGCACCATTCAGCATATAGCGGTATTAAGGAGGAAAATCTTGTTTTTCGGATCTTTCGTGCAGATGGAAAAACGGTGGATCTCGTAAGAAGGCATTGACTGATTAGGTTGAACTGGTATATTGACATTATTTTGGAAATTGTTATAATATTAAAATAAAAATCAGATTCAGATTATGGGGTTTCCGTATGGAAGAACGGGCAGGTACAGGACAAAGCGGCAAGAAATCATATTAGATTGTTTGAAAAAACAGAAAGGAGGAGACGAAGTGAGCTATTTGGTAAAGCATAAAAAAATCTTTGCGTTCATGACAGCGTTTCTTGTAACCGCTGTGCTGCTTCTCTCCGGCTTTTTTATTGTCACACATACAGAACATGAGTGTACAGGTGAGGACTGTCCTGTCTGCGCGGAGCTTCAGGCATGCGCTGCCACAATCCGCTTGATAACAGAAGCGGCAGGAACAGGTGCCGTCGTCATCTTTGCATATATCATTACTCAAAAACTCTTAATATCTTACCAGACCGGACTCTATATGTGCCCGGTTTCTTTGGTCAGCTTAAAAATCCGTTTAGATAATTAAGACTTCCTTCCGGCAAGGCTGTTTTCTATCCATAATATTTTTAATTCCCTGGGTCAGCGTACTTTTTTCGTCAGGCTGCACGGTCAGGGGGACATTATGGCTGGAAATCTGCCTTGTTTTTTGTGTACGCATTTATTATGTATCACTGTGAAAAAACATATCAGGAAGGATGATCATTATGAAAAAAAATTTAAAATTTACATTCTGCGCACTGACCGTGACGGCTCTTGTTTCCGCTGTTGTGCTTTCAGGGTGCTCCGGAAATACCGCCGCCCCAGGGGCCTCTGATACAGAGCCTGTCTCAACCACCGCCGCGGTAAGCAGGGATGAAGAAAGCACAGGCGCAGCTTCATCAGAGTCAGAAGAATTCAGTGCTGAGATTGAAGCAGAGGATACGGACGGGCAGAAACTGAAGGTAATGGCCAGTTTTTATCCCATGTATGATTTTGCCGTCAAAATCGGCGGTGATAAAGCGGAGGTGACAGACATGGTCCCGGCCGGCACAGAACCCCATGACTGGGAACCGGCTGCAACCGATATCAAGAACCTGGAGGAAGCAGATCTCTTTGTCTATAGCGGCGCCGGTATGGAGCACTGGGCCGATGACGTGCTTGCCAGTCTGGAAACAAAGCGTCTGGTATCGGCGGAAGCTTCCGCCGGGCTTACCCTCAGGCCAGGACACAGCCATGATGAGGAAGAACATGAGGGAGCGGAGGAACACGCAGAGGAAGAGGAACATGACCGCGGCCAATTCGATCCCCATGTATGGCTGAGTCCGGTGAACGCGAAGAAAGAAATGGAAAACATTAAGAATGCTTATGTCAAGGCAGACCCGGACAACAAGGATTACTATGAAGATAATTATAAGACCTATGCGGTCCGGTTTGACGAACTGGATCAGGAATACAAAGATACCCTGTCTGCCCTGCCTGGTAAGAGCATTGTAGTGTCCCATGAAGCGTTCGGTTATCTCTGCGATACCTACGGGCTGACCCAGATGGGCATCGCGGGACTTTCCCCTGATACGGAACCGGACCCGGCCAGAATGGCAGAAATCATTGACTTTGTAAAAACGAACCATGTCAAAGTTATCTTCTTTGAAGAATTGGTAAGCCCGAAGGTGGCAGAGACAATCGCGGCGGAAACAGGAGCCCGGACACGGGTTTTAAATCCCTTGGAGGGTTTAAGTGACGAGGAATTAAAAAACGGCGCGGATTACTTCACCGTAATGGAAGATAACTTAAAGCAGCTTAAGGCGGCGCTTGAATAAAAACAGGAACAGGAGTACTGAGGATGGATGCCATTGCAGTGAAAGGACTGGATTTTTCCTATGGAAATACCAGGATATTAAGGAACATCAATTTTACCATCCCCGAGGGCCGGTTTGCGGTCCTGCTGGGGCCAAACGGGGCAGGAAAAAGCACCCTGTTAAAGCTCATGCTGGGGGAACTTCCGTTAAATGGACAAAGGGGCAGGATTGAACTTCTGGGACAGGAGATCCGGCAGTTCAAGGACTGGCAGAAGGTCAGCTATGTTTCCCAAAACGGCATGGCATCCTGCCAGAATTTTCCCGCTTCCGTGGAGGAGCTTGTCCAGGCGGATTTATACGCCCAGATCGGAAGATTCCGGTTTGCGGGAAGAAAGGAGAAGGAGCAGGTCCGCAGCGCGCTGAACCAGGTCGGAATGGGGGATTTTGCAAAACGGATGATTGGCCGGCTGTCCGGAGGGCAGCAGCAGCGGGTCCTGCTGGCAAGAGCGCTTGTGAACGCCCCGCGGCTTTTGCTGCTGGATGAACCCACTTTCGGTATGGACGAAGACAGCACCACCTTATTTTACCGGCTGCTGTATCAGATTAACCGGGAGCAGGGGGTGACCATTTGGATTGTCACTCATGACCGGAAGCGGCTCATGGCTTATGCGGACGATATCTGGCTTTTAGAAGATGAAAGCCTGAAACCGGTTCAGCCGGGCAGGAAGGAGAACAATTATGGAAATCTTTGAATATGCGTTTATGCGGCGGGCCTTTATTGTAGGTATTCTTCTGGCGGCCGTTATCCCGTGTATCGGGCTCGTGATTGTATGTAAGCGCCTGTCCATGATTGGGGATGCCCTGTCCCACACCTCGCTGGCCGGGGTGGCGGCCGGGCTGATCCTGGGGCTGAATCCTGTCTTGACCGCTGCGGCTGCCTGCGTGGTTGCCGCCATTGGGATTGAGGCGATACGCAGGAAGATTCCCAGGTTTTCGGAAATGTCCATCGCTGTCATTATGTCCGCCGGGATTGGCATGGCGGGCGTTCTGTCGGGATTTGTTAAAAATGCAGCCAATTTCAACAGCTTCCTGTTTGGGAGTATTGTGGCAATCAGTAACGGGGAGTTGTATCTGGTAATCGCCGTCAGCATGGCGGTTCTGCTTATGTTTCTGCTTATGTACAAAGAACTGTTTTATGTGTCTCTGGATGAACAGAGCGCCAGGCTGGCCGGGGTGCCTGTAAAGACGGTGAACTTCCTGTTTACTGTTTTAATCGCGGTGACAGTTTCTGTCGCCGCCAGGACGGTGGGGGCTCTCATCGTCTCATCCATGATGGTGGTTCCCGTGGCCTGCGCCATGCAGTTTGGAACGAGTTACCGCCAGACGCTTACCTTTGCAGTGGCGTTTAATGTTCTGTTTATGATTACGGGCCTGTTTGCGGCATATTATTTGGGATTGAAGCCGGGCGGTACGATTGTTCTGGTGGGAGTGATATTTCTGATACTGGTGTTTGCAGGAAAGAGAATTCTGAGGCGGAAATAATCACATGAAATGGCCAAAGAGAAAAGGACAATACGGAATCAGGAGGTATTGCGGACGGGATTTATATATTGGAAAAAAGATAAGAGTAGCATCCGGATTCCACCTACTGAGGGGTCAAGGCAATCCTGGCTCTGAGCGGATATAACGGTATCCTGGGATGCCGTACCGGGCCTATGTAAAAAAGCTGACACAGGCGCTGAAAGAGGACGGCTATGAGTTTGCTTCCCATTCCTGGGGGCATCGGGATAGAGGCAGCCGGCAGAAAGGAGTGTATATGACGGACGTTTATGTGATATCCGGCTTTTTGGGAGCGGGAAAGACGACACTGATTAAAACAATGGTGCGTTCCGCGCTCAGGAACAAGAAAATTGTTGTGATTGAAAACGACTTTGGGGAGGCCGGGATTGACGCCGGACTGCTTAAGGAATGCAGCCTGGCTGTTACCAGCTTAAGCGACGGGTGTATCTGCTGCAGTCTGACCGGAGACTTTGAGAAAGCGATGGAACGCATACTAAAGGACTACGCACCGGATGCTGTATTGGTGGAGCCATCCGGCGTGGGCAGATTATCCGATATTATTAAAATCTGTTTAAAACAGGAGGACAGGGGCCTCATCCATCTGAAAAAGACAATAACCGTGGTGGATATACGGTCATTTGATAAATATAGGAAAAATTACGGGGAATTTTTTGAGGACCAGATTGCCTATGCCGATTTGATCCTGTTAAGCCGCCAGGAGGAAGATGTACATGAAATCCAACCGGTGAAGGCAAAACTTCGGAAACTGAATCCGGAGGCCAGGATCGAGGCAGACTTTTGGGAATCCATTCCCGCATCCGTATTCCGGTATGGCCCGCGAAACAGCGGCATTTTCAGACTGGAGATGGAAACAGCGGTATCCATGAAACCCGTGCGGATCCGCAGCCCCAGGGAACCGTCCGGGAAGGCTGGTTTTATCCGCCGTCATTTTGCCAGGGAGGTTTTTTCTTCTGTCACAATTGAGTGGAAAGAGCCTATTACGGAGGAACCGCTGAGAAAAAGGGTTCTGCGTGTTGTGAAACATGCAGTGGGGGAAATTCTCAGGGGAAAGGGGATTGTGACAGACGGACGCCGGGGACTGGTCTTTCACTATCTGCCGGGCAGTTTAAGCATTGAACCTGTAAATATAGTTGGAAACCAGGTCTGTTTCATAGGCACCGGCCTGGATGAACAGCAGATACGCACATTATTCAGAGAGGAAACAACATGACAACGCCGGTATGGGTCATAACTGGACTGCTGGATTCGGGAAAGACCACACTCATCAACCAGTTGATTGAACAGGAGCTGGATGAGCAGGATATCCTGGTCATCCAGTTTGAATCAGGAGAGACACCTCTGACAGAACAGGAACGCGTGAAAGAACTGGTATTCTCAAAAAACCAGCTGGAACAGATTCCCTTCGGCATTGCGGATACAATCACTCGCTATATTGACAGGCACAGCCCTGATTTAATCCTGGTTGAATGGAACGGAATGGAGCATTTCCATAGACTGGAGGAAATGCTTCTCCAGTTCACCGCAAAAGCGGTACTGAGTATTGAAAAGGTGGTCTATGCAGCGGACGGCGCCAGCTTTAAGGCCAGGATTCCAGACGCGGGAGCGGCCGCGTATTCGCAGATTGCGGGGAGCGACTGCGCTTATGTCAGGCTGAGAGGACATCGGCGGAATCGGAATGACATGGATGTACTTTATAACTGCAATCCGGATATTCGGGTCTATACCAGCCGGGATCGTTTTGCGCGCGCCTTATTCCGTTTCGGCATGAAGCCCCGGCATTGTTTCCTGATGATTCTGACCGCGGTCATGTTGTATATGATGGTTTTTCCGCTGCTGAATGAAGTGGGGGTTCCGCCCGGCCGGTATGTCAGCATATTCCTTGGGGTTTTTCTGCAGGCGGCACCTTTTTTGGCGATTGGCGTCCTGCTTTCATCTCTGATCCAGGTTTACTTAAGGACGGACTGGATTCAGAGAAAGTTCCCCGGAAAAATCCTGGCGGGACAGCTCTTTGCGGTGATTGCCGGTTTTTGCCTGCCGGTATGCGACTGTGCGTCTATCCCTGTATTTAAAAGCCTGGTCAAAAAGGGGGTGCCCATGCCGGCTGCCGTGACCTTTATGCTGGTATCTCCGGTCATTAACCCGGTAGTCATCCTCTCTACCTGGTATGCGTTTAACGGCAATTACAAAATTGTCGCGGCCAGATGCGGATTAGGAATACTGTGTGCCGTACTCTGCGGATTAACCTATCTTTTTAAACCGCCTGCGGATTATCTGATAGAACAGGCCATGCCTTTCCAGGCGGTGTGTGTGGATTACAGCCTTCCGGCAGAAACCGGTACCCGGCTGTCACGTTTTTCGCTGATGATGAGGCACGCCCAGAATGAATTTTTCTCAGTGGGGAAATTCCTGCTCACAGGAATCTTTGCATCCACACTGTTCCAGGATATGATTCCCCAGGCAGTGGCTACGGGCGGCGCTGGGGCGCCCTGGAAAGCGCTTCTGGTGATGATGGGGCTGGCCTTTGTGCTGTCCCTCTGTTCCTCCTCCGACGCGGTGGTGGTCAGAAGCATGGCCGGGAGTCTTCCGGCGGGGGCTGCCCTTGGATTCATGGTGTTCGGCCCCATGATGGACATCAAAAATGCCGCCATGCTGCTTTCCGGCTTTAAATCCGGTTTTGTTATACGCCTTTTTGCAACCACATTTCTTGTCTGTTTTATTGTGACAGGGGTGTTTATAATAGGGGGAAGCGGAGGAATCGGGATATGACGCTGCGGGGAAAAGGAATCAACCTTCAGGTACTGACAGAATGTATCTGTTATCTGCTGTTTGGATACCTGTTGTTTCAGCTTACTTTTTCAGGCGGGTATTTAAACTATGTGACTCCAAGGATGAAGCCGTATCTTTACGGCATGTCTGCTTTAATGCTTTTATGGGCGGTGTTTACCGGAAGATACTTACTGACACCCCGGTATCGGGTAAAGCTGGCCCGTTCCTTTGTTTTTATTATTCCGATTCTGCTGCTTGCCTTCCGCCCGGCCGATCCTGGGGGAAGCAGTATGGTCAGAAGCTATGAGAACTCCGGTTTATCCATGGGTTTTGGAAATGGCGGCGGCCAGATGGCGGGAAATCCGGGGCGGAAGACAGCGGGGAGTACTGTGAGGCAGACATTGCCGGCGGCCGGAGGAGAATCCCGGGGGCCGCTCTCCGATGGAGAAGCAGGTTCAGGGCTGCCGGACGGGGAAAATACAGAAAAGGATGGATACAGCGGAACCGATGCTTATCCGGAAGATGATACTGGACAGTCCTATGGAGAAGAAAATCCATGGTATGACTTAAGAGGTCTGGACGAGGCAGAAAAAACCATTACGATTGCAGATGAAGATTACTACACATGGATGTATGAATTGAGTAATTTTTATGAAAAGTATGAAGGTTATACCGTTGTAATGAAAGGCTTTGTATTCCGTACTCCGGACATCCAAAAAAAATGCGATTTTGCCCTGGTCCGGCTGTCCATGTGGTGCTGTGCCGCGGATTTAACCCCAATTGGTTTTCTGGTGGACAGTGACAGTGAAGTGACATTCAAGGATGACGACTGGGTGACGGTAACGGGTACATTTGGAATCAGCGAGAACGGAGAGTCTCTGATTTTAAAGGCTCAGAGCATTGAAGCAGCCGGGAAGCCTGAAGAAGAATACGTTTATCCGTACTTTTAATCGGAAAAATGATGAAGGAGAATTGAAAGGGAAAAAATAAAGATTGAAAAATGAAAGCGGCCGCACTGTTTATTTAACAGACAGAATTCGGTTACTTGTAAAAAATGAAAATAGGCTTCTTGTGTGATAGAATTATATATCAATTGCAAGAGGTCTATTTTTATAATGAGAAAATCTAATACAAATTGTTATTGACATGAAACATCCTTTAATTCAGATCATCATGAAGTATTAAAAAAATGCACAGTATGAGGCACAAGCATCATAAAAATCATCCGTATATTGATTGTTAATGTATTCCAAAAATCAGGGGAACTCTGTAAAAGGGAGATTTCTTCCTGATTTTTTCGTGTATAGAGCCAGGTATAACTCAATTAATTATATTGGTGATTTTGTGGCAACTTTTAAATTTGTTATATGGGTGCTTAAAAGGAACAGTCATTTTTTGTTTAGCGATAAGGATAATCGTCTATAATCAGGGCAATATAAATATTTATAAAAACCATATAATGTAAGGAGCAGAATGTGATGAAAAGAAATGGAAGGCTAATAGAAAGAATCGTTACGCAGGAATCTGTTAATAGATATTGTGAATGGCTTTATGGGTGTGAAAAAAGTAGTGGAACCATTAAACAATACAAGTATTACTTAATACTATTTATGCAATACATGAATGGGAAGAGTGTGGAGAAAAGTGATGTAATTATGTGGAAGGGAATCCTGAGAGAGAGAATGGCTCCGGTAACGGTCAACAGTGCACTGGCAGCAGTCAATGGATTTTTGACGCATAATGCATGGCAGGATTGCCGGACAAAATTTTTGAAGGTAAGCCGCAGGGTATTTTGTCCGGAAAACAGGGAAATAGATAGAGATGAATATAAGCGTTTGGTGAAATGTGCTTACAAAAGGGGCGATGAAAGAATGGCTATGCTCCTTCAGACTATATGCGCTACGGGAATACGAGTTTCTGAAGTTCCCTATATTACTATAGAGGCGGTAATACAGGGAAAGGCAGAGGTTGAATGCAAAGGGAGAATAAGGACCGTTTTTTTGACTCGCCGTTTGTGTTATATGTTGTTGGACTACGCAAAGAAAAGTCATATTGACAGTGGGATGATCTTTGTGACAAGAAGCGGGAAGGCACTTGACAGAAGCAATATATGGCGAAACATGAAAAAACTGTGTGAAGGAGCCGATGTATTATGGGATAAGGTATTTCCGCATAATTTTCGTCATTTGTTTGCCAGGCTCTATTATGAACAGGAAAAAAACCTGGTTAGGCTTGCGGATATATTAGGGCACAGCAATATTAATACAACAAGGATTTATACAATGGAGAGCGGACGCAACCATATGAGACAATTAGAAAAACTTGAAGTATTGTTTGACTTTTACAACAAATTTTCTCTTTTGTTGTAAAAACATTCATACAACCACAATTATTTTACTACATATTTTGAAAGAAGTCTACAGAAATTCTTAATAAATATTGTAATATCATGTTTTTCGACATAATAAAATGGCCAACTGATTCTTTCTGGGGTTGGCCTATTTGTATTGTCTGCATCTATGAATTTTAGATTCTAAAAAACTTTGTCTACTAGGTTTTCGCCTTCCTTCCACTGAATTTTGAAGTAACTTTACAACAAAAGAGAAAATTTGTTGTACAGAGGACAATGTGATAAGGGATGAGTTATGAAAAGGAGAGAAGACTTAGACTGGTTTCCATGTACAAGCAATGGAAAACGGGTGCATGACATTAGAAAGAAAGTGATGAAGCAAAACAGAGGGGAGAGGCTGCATCATCTCTCCTTTTATATCGTTGGAATCGCGATGGTGGTATTTATTATCAGTGGCTTGGGAAGAAAATGTGAAGCGGCCCAGAATGAAGAAATTGTGGAGACGATTCGCCTGGAAGACGATGTGCTTCATATGAAATCAATAGGACAAGAAACTGGATTACTTGCAGTAATAGATGAAAATGAAGTCCAGGAAGCATACATAGGGGAATTGGCTGTGGCTGTCAGTACTGTGTCGGAAAGACAGACACTGCCGGCTTTTAAAGTAGAATCCGGAGAGGAACATTTGGGAGAACCCTTAGGGACTTTTGAAGTGACTGGTTATTGCGGTTGTGAAAAATGCTGCGGATTGAAAGGGGGATTGACTAAGACAGAGAAAACCCCGAAGGCTGGGTATACAATTGCGGCAGATCCGGAGGTACTGCCTATGGGGAGCAAGGTGGAAATCGATGGTATTGTCTATATGGTGGAAGATACTGGGGGATTAGTAAAGGGAAATGTGATTGATATTTATTTCGACACTCATGAGGAAGCGGTGATGTTTGGCAGACAAAAGAAAAAAGTTTATTTAGTTTCGTAATCATCATGCAATAAGTTAATCGCTGTCAATGTGTTGGAAGAAGTTTGGCAGATTTAAAAGTTTTCTATCGAAATGGAGAATTTCGGTGGTTTATCATAGATATCAATGAGGAAAGGAATATTTGGAATGAGAAGAAAAAAAACGGCAGTTGCAGCGTTTGCGTTGTCTATGGGATTTTCAGCGATTTTATTTTTGGGAACAGCACAGGCGGCAGAAGGCTGGAACATGACGGAGGGTGAATGGAGTTATTATGACCAGAATAACCGGCCGGTAACCCTGACATGGAAAAAGTCAAAGGATTACTGGTATTATCTGTCGGAGGACGGAACTATATTGAAGCATTGTGTGTTCAGGGATAAGGATTCTGTTTACTATGTGGATGAAGAAGGGAGAATGGTACAGGATACATGGATATATGCGGATGCAGGAAAAACTGCCAAAAATGGTTTTGAAGAAGGATGGTACTATTTCGGCGCAGATGGGAAAGGTTACCGGCGTAAGAACAGCAGCTTTAAAAGAAATATAGGGGGCAGTACCTACATATTTGACGAAAATGGGAAGATGCTGTCAGGATGGTTTGACGAGGATGGTAACCCCATTGAGGATTCAGACACCCCATTTGTTGAAGGGGTTTATTATGCAAGGGAGGATGGAAGGCTCCTGACCGGGGAGTGGCTGGATTACGGAGATATTGATGAAGGAATCGGGGGGTCCGGCCTGGACAGTGAGGTTGCAGGGAGAAACTACATGGATTATGACAGGATGTGGATTTTTTTTGACAGCCATTCAAAGAAGGTTAAAAGCAATGGAGACCGTCTTAGACAAAAGACCATCAATGGAGCCAAGTATGGTTTTGATGAAAATGGTATCATGATTCCCTGGTGGAGTAAGGTGGCCAGTATCAGCAACGCAGATAAGAGTAATCCCAGCAGCGATGTTTCAGCCCGGTATTATTCCGGATATGACGGTGGTGTGCTTCTGAAAGATAGTTGGTTTTGGATGTATCCGTCGGAAAATCTGGATACGGAAGATTATTATGACCAGGAATGCAGCTGGTGGCATACAGATGAAAGGGGCGAGGTATATCGGAACCGTATTCGCAAAATCAATGGACGTTCCTATGCTTTTGACGGGATTGGCAGGATGCAGACGGGGTTTGTCCTCTTCGATGGAAAGTCTGAGTTTGTAGCCCGGTATGAAGCGGATGACTGGGGGTCAGAGGATTTTATTGAAGGAAATATATATGGTATTGAGAAATCAGATCTGTATCTGTTCTCTGCGGATGAACTTAATGATGGTTCCATGCAGATTGGAAAGGATATCGCGGTGGAACTGGAGGATGGGGTGTTTCATTTTGGGTTTGCCTCCAATGGAAAGGCGTTCGGTAACCGGAATCGACTTCAAAAAAAGGATGGCATGTATTATATCAATGGTCTCCGCTTGGAAGCAGATGAGGAATATGGATATGGGCTTGTAAAGGTGAACGATGGAGAGGAAACCTATTATCAGGTTGTAGACGTCCGAGGAAAGGTGATTGAAGGAACGAAGAAGATTGTAAAGGATAGGGATGGCGGTTACCTGCTCATCATCCGAAACCGTTTTGCGGCTTGGTGTGGAGATGAGGATAAGCCAAGGTGGAGAAAAGGAGAGGCGGGGACAGGTTTCTATCATTATGACAGGGAAAACAAGGAGGATCACTTTGCCGGAGGACTCATCGCAGCTGCAGGCATGGAGGCTGACATTGATGGATTGCCGGAGGAAGAACGGCTGAATTTTTAAAAGGAGATGAAAAATGTACAAAGGAGATGAAACAAATGAACAGCGGCATATATAGATTCTATAAACGTCTGACTGCCATGTTGCTGGCCATATGCATGATAGCGGGGCTTGTTATGGGACAGCCCAGCATTCTGTCCTATGCATCCACGGAGCTGTTGGATGAAAACCTGGGAGAGGGGGCCAGCGAAGCGACGGCATATACGTGGAAGAATGGTTCTGTGACCGGCCAGGGAGGAGGTGGAAGTTCCTGGCGTTTTGACCTTAGGGGCCTGCAGGCAGGGCAGCATAATTATGCTCAGGCCGGTATTAAAACAACCTACAGTAACGGAGGGTATGCAACCTGGTTTCAAGTGGGAACCAATGCTAAACAGCTGATAGGAGGCAGTACAAACGGCGGGGTACAATCACTGGACGCCTATGGCATAGAGGTGAAGATTGCTGTATCTCCGAGTCCGGATAATAAATATGTATTTGTTGATTACTATGTCTATGATAAAAATGGTCAGGGCGGCTCAACTGGCAGGACCATAAAAATGGGAACAGGAACCGATGTCATGATTGGAGGCACTCAGGAGGATGACTACGCAACGGTATATAAAAATGACCGGGGTTTTCATATGGTCAACCAGCATGTCAAAACCACCTTTGACTGTATCACAAATGACAGCAGCCTTGGGGTGACGCCTCCTGATACCAGGTGGATTGGTCATTACAATTCCTGGGGAAGCAATGTATTTAATGAGAGCTCCAATGATGTGGTAAGCAGCACTGATTCGGGAATGGCCTATTCATGGGAGTTCCAGCTTCATCCGTATGAGACGGTTCACAGGAGGGTTGCATTTGCTATTAGAGACACCTCCTATTATGTATCAGACCAGTACGGCCAGGACTCTTCCGGCGCAGAAGGGACCTACAGCAGTCCTTTTAAAACCATTGAATATGCGCTTAATAAAATTGGAAATAACAAGGGGTATATTTATGTAATGGATTATCCGGATATTTCGTCCGCCATTGATGTGTCGGGAAACAGCCAAAAGGATATTACCATTGCCAGTACGGATTATGACCATGAGGGTCATCCTATGAATGAGGATGGTGATTATATTAAAACCCTGACGCGCGCATCCGGGTATACGGGTCCGCTGTTTAACGTATCAGGCCCCACTTTAAAGTTTACTGACATTGTCCTGGACGGAAATCATGCGGAAAGTCAGGACCCCCTGATATCCGCTTCATCCGGAAAGCTGGAGATTAACAGCGGCGCTGTAATCACTAACTGCAGCGGCAGTGAGTCCGGCCAGGGAAGCGCGGTAAATGTAATGGGAAGCGCGGGACTGTCCATGAATTTTGGAACGGTTTCCGGTAATGTGTCTGATGGAAAGGGCGCTGTTTATTACAACGGGTCAGGTGCATTTGAAATCAGAAACCGGAATCAGATATCAGACAACACAACTCCGTCCGGGAAGAAGGCAAACGTATACCTGGCTCAGGATAAATATATAACAGTTATGAGCGATTTGGACACGTCCCAGGTAGGCGTTACAGCAGAGCAGCTTCCTCTGGCATCACCGGGAGGGATATCATCCCAGGCCGGTCAGGAAGTAAAGATAGCCGTGCCGTCAATCAGTTATCCGGGGGCTGCAGGCTCCTGCCCCTTTGCGGATAATTTTAAAGCGGACCAGGAGGCGGGGAATTCCGGCGTGTATGTAAGCGCGGGAACGGAAGGTCTTGGCAATGGGCGGAATGCAGTATTAAAGCGGAATGGATATACGGTGTCCTTTGTATACCGGGATTCTGCCACAGGCGGAACTGTAAATGGAGCGCCGGCAAGCACCCCCCTGTCATATGCGGGAGGAGATGCGGTTGAGGTGAACGCGCCCGCCGCCATTACTGGATACAGCCTTACAGGCGTAACCATTGACCAGGGGACAGGCGGCACTCTGAGCGCCCAGGCAGATGCCGGCGCTGTGGATTTTGGCAAGGTAACGGGAACCATGCCGGGCCAGGATGTTGTTATCACGTATGAATATACCAGAAACAGCGGTTCCATTGTATTTGAAGCCAATGGAGGGACACCGGAGCCTCAGACTCTGACGGGGTCTGTTGGAGGAAGCGTCAATGCGCTGCTGCCTAATATCAGCCGCTACGGCTACCAGTTTGTGGGGTGGAGTACGGTCAATGACAGGGTGAATCCAAATCTCATAAGCGGATTGCCGTCAGAGTTCCCGGAGGATCCGGTTACTTATTACGCAATTTTCTCACCGGACAGTAATGTGAAGTTTGATTATACGGTTGACTATGTCAATGCGGACGGTTCCATCGTCTTCCAGTCGACCACGGCCGAGGATGCCTACAGCGTGGAGGCGGAGGTTCATTCGGGGAAGAAGAACATCCACGGCTATACCTGGAGTTTGGCAGATTCCTCCACGAACCCGGCCATCTACAATTACGGTGATGGGCACGGGCCCGTTCCGTTCGGAAACTTTAATGGAAGTACCGGTGACTTCTCGGGGAAGATGCCGGGCCAGGATGCGGCCGTGAAATATGGTTATCAGGTAGACCGCAGCAATCCAGCTGCGAAATCCGCATTTACAGTTAAATACGTGACAGAAAATGGTACGGTTGTCCATGCGCCTGATGTGCAGGAGGTTTTTCCGGAGGTTATAATTGCGGCGGCTCCGGCGGATGTTTATGGCTTCCGGTACCTGTCAGGCAGCATCACGGCGGGACATGCTGCGGATGATACGGACGGGCATCTGGTAAGCGCTGTCCGGGGCAGTTTTGACAGCGATGGAAGGTTTACGGGAACCATGCCGAACCAGCCGGTTGAGATAACGTACCTGTATGAAGCCACGGAAGAGGGGTATGAGTATAGGATTCATTATCTGGATAATGGCACGCAGGATGAAAGGCTGAGAAACATAACGGGACCGGACACCCAAAATGTAACAGCGGATACGCCTGTGACCGCTGAATTTAAAAATCTGTATGGTTATGTGTTCCAGGTTGAACGCTCGGAGCCTGCATCCGCGGGAACCTTTGACAGCGGCCATAATTTTAACGGAATTATGCCGAACGACCGTCTGGCTGTCACCTATCGTTATGACAGAGACCCGTCAAAATGGGCGGATTTGATTTACCGGGCAGGAGAACATGGGAGCCTGAGCCGGGGAAGCAATACATCGCCTGATGTAACGGCCATGGCTGGAGGAACTTACAAAGCTTCCGTGCTGCTCAATGACGGAACAGATGAGGGTGCTGCAGGCAGCTATACATGGAATGACATACTGGAAAAGAGACTGGCTCCTGAAGCGGCTGCAGACACCTATTACCGCTTTGAAGGCTGGTTTATCGACCAGAATGGAAACGGAATCAAGGATAGTGGTGAGGAGCTGCTTTCAGCCGGCAGCAGGTTTACAGGTTCGGCTGCCGTGACTGCATACTTTGGGGAAGATCCTGACCAATGGGTTGATATTCATTTTACAGCAGGAGAGCATGGAACCATAGATGAGGGGGAAAACGTAAATCTCCATATCCAATACGACCGTACCTGGGCCGACATCACAGGAAATCTGCCTGCCTATACACCGGAGGTCAATTATCTGGTTGATGGTTGGTATGATGGCGGAGTACCTGTGGAAGATGACAGCAGACTTGTGGATGGGACTACCTATACCATACGGTTCTATCCGGACCCGGCAGTCTTTGGCACAGATGTGGCGGCGCGGGATGCATCAGCAGGTATTGATACTCAGGGAAAAGGCAGGATTACAGTCTATGGGACAACCCAGGGATATCAGTATATAATCACGGACATGGAAGGCAATATAATAGATGTGGTACGCGGGAATATATCAGGACGGGTATATTTTGAAGACCTGTATCCTGGTACGCGGTATTTAATATATGAAGCAACAGGTACGACACAGGCACAGCCCGGGCGGCCCATAGACAGTGTGACCGGAATTATAAGCAGTGCCACTGAGGTTCTGGTCCCGGTAGTGGAGACCAATTACCAGGTTCTTTACGATGAGGAACATGAGGGGAAGACTGTTTTCGTGATTAAGCCGGCGGATGCGAATTCCGACTATGCCATTTTAGATAAGGACGGAAATGCGGTCACAACTCCTGAGACGGGAGATGGGGGCTGGCAGTCAGCCGGCGGCAGCCAACCGGCAAGCCTGACCTTCTCCGGACTGGATTACAATGAGGAATATGTGGTGGTGGCAAGGCCTCATGGGGCATCCGGCATCACTGCGGAAAGCAAATTGGAAGACGGGACTCACATCAGCACAGATCCGGGCGGCGAACTGGATATCCCCAACTATGTAGCAGAGGCGATTAATGGCCAGGTACACTCCGTTGATGGAGTAGAATTAGATATCCCCAGATATGATGAGGTCCATAAAGGCGATGAAGTGGTGCTTCACGCGGAAGAAACCGATGGAAATGGACAGAACTTCCTGTACTGGAAGGTAACAATCGGGTCAGTTCCTGGAATGACAGAAACCATACGCCGTCAGGATGTGACATTTGCCATGCCGGATTCCAATGTGGTTATGACAGCTTATTATGAGCGTGCGGCAGCGACACCCAGCAATGCCACAGTGACGGATGAGGTACGGGGAGGAAATAAACATGAGATGGCTCTGGACCCCAATGAAATTGAAAATCTGGAGGAGGAGCTTACCACAGACGCGGACCGGACCCTTATGGATGTGAACCATGCAGATGTGACCTATAAAGTAGTATATAAAAAGAATGTGGTAAAGGCGACTGAATCCAATGCAATTAAGAGTTCGCCGTATTATGACAGTGACCATGAAGAGGCGTACCATGGAGCCTGGGGATTGAATGTAGATATTGAACGGTATGTGAACGGGCGGAAAGTAGGTGTAGCTTCGCCATCGGAAGCAACGTTTAACACATATGTCCAGCTGGATAAAGAAGATGTAGACATGATGGACTATCAGCTGTTTGCTATTTCCGAGGATCCGGATGATGGGGAGCTGATAATTGAACCGGTTGATATGTCCGATAATCCGGAAGAGACCGGCGGTTTGTTTACATTTACGGCTCAGGCCGGAATGAGATATGTGCTTATCTATTCCAGGGCATACAGGATTTATTTTATCAATAATAAAGAAGAACCAAAATACCGTTATCATTTTAAAGTGCGCCGGGGTGAGGCACCAGGCAGTGGAGCGTATTCCTTTGAATACAGCCAAGTGGAGATACCAATCGATTCATTCATTAATAATGAGGGGATTGAATTTAATTATATTGGCTGGAGTTACCGGGAAGACCGGCTGAAGGAATTTGACCCGGACAAGGAAATCAAGAGGAAGACGTATGTATATGCGTTTTACGATGACAACAGCGGTGAAGTAAGTGATGCCAGGAAACAGCTGGAGGATGCAATCAAAGCTGCAATCGAAAAATCAGACGATTACTTCCTGACGCTGAAGGAGACGGAAAAGATAAAGGAAGCCATAGAGGAAGCCTTGGATGTATTCGACAGAACGGGCCCCCGGGCAACTCTGGATGAACTTCTGGATGCCCTGGACCGTTTGGAGGAAGCCTGCGAACCTTTCGATAAGATTCTGGAAGACAGATATGATCATTATGACAAAATCCAGAATGGAGGAAACAGCGGAGGCACATCCGGCGGAGACGGCTGGGGCAGCGGAGGCCATGGCGGTTCAGGAAGCGGTTCGGGAGGAAGCAAAGGCGGGCCTGTCACAACTCCGGCGCCTTATGTTGCGGAAACCAGTAAAAGTTATGTAGTTGGAACCAATGGGAACTGGGAATTGGTTGATGCGTCCAACGATAAATGGGCCTTTGTGCTCAACGGAGGTATACGCCTGACCAGCATATGGGCAAAGCTTGATTATGCCAATGGTGATGTGAATCAGAATGGCTGGTATCATTTTAACGCGAATGGTCTTATGGATTACGGCTGGTTCAGGGACGAGCATATGAACTGGTATTACTGTAATGCGAAAAAAGACGGCTGGCTGGGAAAGATGAAGACAGGATGGCATTATGATGAGGTAGATAAGCATTGGTATTACCTGGATTTGATTACAGGCCAGATGGTAATGGGATGGAAGGAAATTGGAGGAAAGTGGTATTTCTTTACACCTCAGAATAAGGTAGAGACATACTCATATGACCACGGCACTGGAAAATGGGTGTTTAAGCAGAATCAGGAAAGACCGCTTGGTTCCATGTACAGCAATGAGAAGACACCGGACGGCTATCAGGTAGGCGCTGACGGAGCTTTAAAATAGCGGCAGGAGGTTTTATGAATAGGACAAATAAGATTAAGGCATATATGGCCCGTGTCTTGGCCGCGGCCATGGTGATAACCATGGCCGCGCCTCCGGCGCAGGCGTATGCGCTGAGTTACGGGGATCCGGCAGTCATTCGGTTTGATCCCAAGGAGGGGCCGGATTTATCACATTCAAACTATATAAATGTTCCCAGAGATGGAAATCGGATTACGTATGCTGCCGGACAGGCTGGCCATCCACTGGCTGAAGCAAGTGATTTCAATGGAATTGCCGTGGAAAATCTGGGTTCCGGCGACAGGCCGGTACTGCCTATATTTGACACGGGTTTGAGCTGGCCGGGATATACCTTTGACGGCTGGTATAATGCAGATGGCAATAAGATTCTATATCTGCCCTTTGCGTTTCCTTACAATTCAACCACGGTGTATGAGGCACGCTGGAATGGTGATACGTCCAGTCAGTTTGATTTTACAGTCATGCATTACCGAGACCTGAATGAGGACAGAAATGGTAACATGAATGGAGAAGACCCGAATGCATGGCCCGAAGCCGGTGACAGCCAGATATATAAGTTTTTTGATGATGGAAGCTGGACAACCCGGGTGACGGCCAATACAGCGGTATCCGCCACCTACAAACGGGATATACCGGGATATAAGGTATCCTCTGTACTTATTAAGAACAACAAAACGCGCCGTTTTGATGACGCTTCAGGCCATGGGACGCTGGGGGAGGCCGCGACCATTAATGAGTCTACGCGGTCTGTCCGCGGAAATATGCCCAATGATGACCTGACTGTGGCATACAGATATGAGCCTGACAGTTCAAAGAAATTTGCCCTGCGTGTAGAATATGCAGATGGGAGTGGCCGTGCTATCCGTACTCCGGAAAGCTATCTCTATTCCGCGGAGTCGCAGGTTTCTGCTGCACCGGCACAGATTACGGCTTATACCCTTACCGGCGCTCAGATAAAAACAGGCAGCGGGGATATAGATGATTTGTCGGGAAGAGGGATATATTCGGCGCAGACAGCAGGGTGCACATTTGATGCCCAAAAGAACTTTACCGGAAAGATGCCTAATCAGCCGGTAACCGTGGTATATACTTACGAGATTGACCCTTCTTATGTAACCCGTGTAACCATTAACCGGATAGACAACCACAACAATGTGCTGGCTGAGCCGGAAACAAGGGAGGTGTCTCCTAATGAAACAGTGACGGTAAATGTAGAGCGAAGATCCGGGTATACGTATCCGCCTAACATTGGATGGAATGGAACTTTTACCGATATCAGTATGGACCACACAGCAGCCACGCTGAGTTTTAAAACAGACTTTACAGGCGGCACTGTTACGATTACCTATAATGAAGATCTGAATGATACAACACATTGGGCCAGGATAAACTATTACAACAGCGAACATGGAAGCCTGTCAGGAGACAGCAGCCCGCGTTCCTTACGGCTTGGTACCCACTCCATTGATACAATCACAGAAGGAATCACGCCATCTCCTGAAACCCACTATATGTTTAACGGCTGGTATAAAGCCAATGCTTCCGGTACGGGTAAAGTAGGAACCGTATTGACCGGAGATATTGAACTGACCGGTGACCTCAAACTTTACGCGGATTTTGTGGAAGACCCGGGACAATGGTGCGATATAAGATTTGAAAGCGGAAGCCACGGCTCTATTTCAGGAACCAGGTCCATGCATGTGCCGAAAGGGACTTTGTGGTCTCAGATTTCCCTGCCTCAGACTACACCGGACAGTAACTATATGTTTGCCGGCTGGTTTGATGAAAACGGGAATCAGGTTACGGACTCTAATATGCCGATACTGGCGGATCAGACTTACAGGGCTCGTTTTACACCTGTGGGAGGCGATGATGGAATCCTGTGCATTCCAGATGGAACAGGAACTATAGGAAATGACGGGATGGGTAAGATTGAGATAAGCGGAGCAAATGAGGCCCGTAAATATGCCCTGACGGACAGTGATGGACGGCTTTTGGCAGTGATGACAGGGGAACAGCTTGGCAGCGGCTGCTTTGAAGAACTGCCGCCCTGTGACAGCTGCTATGTGTATGAGATGGCGGAAAGCGCAGCTCCTGTTGTTGGAGACATACTGACAGATTCAGTAGACCCATCCTTAATAAGTCAGCCGGCCCGTGTCATGGTACCGGCTATTGGAGGGAATTATTCTATCGCGGATGATACGACAGAGGGACGAAAGAAGATTGTTATCCGTCCGGCAGGAGAAAATACCGTGTATGCGGTTCTTGATATGGATGGAAATGTAGTCAGCCAGGACGGGAACGAAGATGGATGGGTAAGCCCGTCCGGCAGTCCGCGGACAGCGGAGCTGGCAGGACTTGAACCCAATGTATCCTATACCATCGTGGCCAAGCAGGCAGATAACGGCGATGCGCCTTCAGACCGTATGATAAACGGGAGCCAGGTAATGGTAACAGGCACTTCGCAGCAGGACCGTGTTTATACCTTCCGTCTGGTGAACGGAGGTTATGTGGAGTCGGTGACAAGAAACGGGGAAGCGCTGGATGTGGAAGAGCATGCAGATGAAATCCTGGTAAAGGCAGGGGATCAGATTAGGATATCCGCGGAGGATATGAATCCTGCTGGACAGGCATTTAAGCAGTGGGAAGTACAGATTGGTAATCTGCATATCTCGTACCCGGCCAGAAGAAATCAGACCGTGGAAATGACAGCGGGAGATGTAATCCTCCAGGCCATGTATGAAACGCCTCCTGTAGCGACTGCATCCAACGCAACGGTGGATTATTCACCCAAAAACGGGATATTTGCCCTGGACAAATCAGATGAAGCACTTCAGGAATTGAAGGAGGAGCTGGTTGATAATGATGAGGATAGAACAGCGCTTTCAAACGGGCAGCGGATAGCTTATACAGTCAAGCTCGACCGACACGCACCGGTGGCGTCTGCTTCGGAAGCGGTGAGGCAGGAAGCGGATGACGGGGAGAGCGTTAAGACACCATGGAGTCTGGATATCGGACTTACACGAAGGGTGGATGGAACCAATAAACCACTGGTGGAGGAGGCGAATCTGACTCCGGCAATTAAAGTGTTTGGAAAATTGGACACCAGTCTTTTGGGAAATCTGGAATACAGGTTATGGAAAATTAATTTTGGAGAGGATGAGGGAGACACGACCTGTGAAGAAGTCCTGATGACACCTGACCCGAATGGGAATGAGGACTTTACCGGAAGCTTTGCCTTTGAAGCTAATATCGGTGATACTCTGGTATTTAGTTATTATAAAGCGTATGAAGTGACCATCATGGATACCGGAAGGGGGCAGGTTCATACATTTAAGGTAAGGGATGGCAGGTCTTTGGATGATACGGAAGACTATATGGATTTAGATATTCACGAAGGCTATACGGATTCCGTTACAGGCATAGCGTATGAGTTCACAGGCCTGTCGAAACGCCAGTCTGGAGGAGGGATGTATGATACTTCAGATCCTGTGACAAGAGATTTGGAATTATATGCTGTCTATGAGCCGGAAGACGATACCCAATGGCAGGAAGCAAAAGAAAGGCTGCAGGAGGAGATTAATATCGCCAATGCCCTGAAGAATAATGGGTCTGTAAGCGCAGAAGACAGAGATGCCCTTACAGAGGCTGTGAATGAGGCTGTTGAAGTGCTGAACCGCCTGCCCAGACCTTCGGTTGATGACCTGGAAAATGCCTTTGATACACTGAAAGCACTGGTAGACAGTATTAGCAGTGGCGGCAGCGACAATCCCGGCGGAGGAGATAACACCGGCGGAGGCGACAATCCTGGCGGAGGCGATAACCCTGGCGGCGGCAGCTCAGGCGGCGGCGGCTCGGGCGGCGGCTCAGGTGGCGGCGGCTCAAAAGGTTCTTCTGGCGGAGGACGTGGTCCGGGTAATAGCGGTGCAGAAAACGGTTACCGCACTTATTTGGAAGGAACCGATGGCAGATGGGATAACTTTGACCTGATTAACCATAAGTGGGCATTTGTATTGAACAACGGAGCCCATATCAAAGACAGCTGGGCAAATATACGATACACACATAATGGAAGCAGCCAGATTGCCACATACCATTTTGACAGTGAGGGCGTTATGGACAGCGGCTGGTTCCTGGACCGGGATACGGACAAGTGGTATTTCCTGTCAAATGTACACGATGGCTGGTTCGGTCGAATGACAAAGGGATGGCACTATGATGATACCGATGGCAGATGGTATTACCTGAGCCCATTCACCGGAGCTATGTTGCTGGGATGGCAGAAGATTGATGGAATATGGTATTATCTAACAGCTGATAACCAGCAGAAGACTTGGACGTTTAATGAGGTATCGAAGCGATGGGAATATACGAACCGGAATGGCCGTCCATTGGGATCCCTGTACATAAATGAGATGACGCCAGATGGATACCAAGTCGATGAAAACGGAGCTTGGATTCGGGAAACACCTTAGGCGGTATTAATTCTGCCCCATAGTGCTTGATGGCATTATGGGGCAGAATCATAATATGCGGCAAGGCGGATAAAGCCATTATCAATGAAAGAAATATGAGGGATAAGGTGATACATATGGAAGAAAGCGGGTATTATGCACTGGCAAACACGGACCGTATGAGTGTGTTTCTTATTTGTATTAAAAACAAGCAGGGAGAACTAAGTGGGAATATTGTAAATTTTTATTTAAAGGAACCAGTAGAATTTACCGGCATACTGGACTTGGGACTGAAGATTGATACATTATGCGCGAGATTGCACCGGCCGATGGCGACAACAGAGCCAAGATTCTTGGACGCCCATATGAAAGAAGCATATGAGAAGCGGGAACTGGATAGAGAGCATATTCCACTGAAATACTGTACAAAGATTCAAAATATGGATCGGTTTATGGCCATAGGTACAACCGCATATGAGACGTTGGTAATTGAAATTCATCAGCGGCAGTTCTCCAGTATGCAGGGGCGTATAAAAGAAAAATGTATTGAAGGAAACTATATTTCATTTCGCAGTGCACTGGAGCTGATGAGAATGCTGCGTGAGTATGAGTATATGCGAAATGGAATGGATGAGAGAACGGATAAAATATCAGGGCAATAGATAGCGAGAGGTACTAAAAAAGAAGGTAAAACAACCAAAGTATTTTTGTGTTATCACAATCAACAGGCTAAAGCCCATAAACAAAAATTTGGCCTAAGCTGTTACTGCTCAGAGGCTTGAAAAGACAAGAAAAAAGCAAGAATTTAAAAGAGACATTTATACTAAAGCTATGATAGAATGTTTTTATAATAATTAAGGAGGAGCTGTCCTGTGCCCAAATCAACACTGTTCGACAGTCGTATCAAAAAATACGCATATTACGAAGCAGAAGAAATATATCGGGAGATCGGTACATCGAAAGATGGCTTAACTGGCGAGCAGGTCGAGATGATGCGGCAGCGATATGGCGTAAACAGTTTCATAACGAAAAAAAAGGATACGACAATACATCGGTTGCGGCGGGCTTTTGTAAACCCATTCAATGTGATTCTCTTTGTCCTAGGTATGATTTCGCTGGTGACGGACGTCTTTCTCGCATCCAACTTCGCCAAGAACGCCACTACTGCTATTATTATCTTTTCCATGATCCTAATTGGTGGCATGATCCGTCTGGTTCAGGAGCTACGGGCCAAAAATGCTGCAAAGCAGCTTGACCGGCTGCTCCATGAAAGCATCACTGTAAAGCGAGAAGGAGAACTTATAGAAATACCCGTGGAAGAATTGGTGGTGGGGGATATCGTCCTTTTCTCTGCGGGTGACCGTGTCCCGGCAGACATCCGGCTGACAGAGGTCACTGACCTGTTCATCTCACAGGCATCCATAACGGGTGAGAGTGCCATTTTGGAAAAGAACTGCCGTACACATAACCGCGGCAGTCAGAAAACACTGACCCAGCTTGAAAACCTTGTGTTTATGGCAACGACAGTCATCAGCGGTAAGGGTGAAGGAATCGTACTGGCGGTAGGCGAAGATACGCTCTACGGCAGCTTTGCAAAACCTGATTCCGATGATAAAAATTCTTTTCAAAATGGGGCCGGCTCCATCGCTTGGGTCATGCTCCGCTTTATGGCTGTACTGGTTCCCATTGTGTTTGTGCTACTCGGTATTACAGGCGGAAAATGGCTGGAATCCTTTGCTTTTGCTCTGTCGGTAGCCGTAGGACTGATGCCGGAGATGCTGCCTATGGTCATCACAGCCTGCCTTGCAAAAGGCAGCCTTACCATGAGCCGCAAGCAGACCATTATCAAAGATATCAATGCTATGCAGGGTTTTGGCAGCATGGATGTGCTTTGCATGGACAAGACTGGAACACTGACCAATGAAAGCATTCTGCTGGAATATTACATGGACGTGCTCGGCAATGAAAATACCGAGGTACTGGATTTGGCGTTCTTAAACAGTTCCTATCATTCCGGCGTCCACAATCCCATAGATAACGCAATTCTTGCCTGTCAGACTATGCCAGGGCGCGAAACGCATTACACTAATTTGCTCACTCAGTATCAAAAAATAGGAGAGATTCCCTTTGACTATGCCCGCAAGCTTGTCAGCACTCTTGTAACAGGCAGAAACGGAGAAAGTCAACTCATTATGAAAGGGGATATCTCCCATATCGTTGCCCGCTGTAGCCATGTGGAGTATCGGGGTGAAATTCTGCCGATAGAGAAAGGCGGGATTCAGAGCGTAGCCGCTGTGGTAGATGAGATGCTCCAGGACGGGATGAAGGTCATCGCTGTTGCACGAAAAAATGTGGGATATAAAAAGCAGATTATCCCTGCCGATGAAACGGGTATGATCCTGATGGGGTATTTGGCGTTCTTTGACGCACCCAAGAAAACCGCGAAAGCGTCCGTGGCGGCGCTCAAAAGGCTAAAGGTGGCTCCAAAAATTCTGACGGGGGATCAGGTGGACGTGGCAGTCTCTGTATGCCAACGGGTGGAGATTTCTTCCGAAACCGTGCTGACCGGCGCCAGGCTGGATGAAATGACAGACAGCGAACTTAGCATGGCGGTTGAAGAAATTCATGTTTTTGCGGAGCTTACGCCGGGGCAAAAGGTCCGTCTGGTTTCCGCTTTGCGCCAAAATGGCCACACAGTGGGCTTTTTGGGCGATGGAATCAATGACATTCCGGCACTTTGCGAGGCTAATGTGGGCATCTCGGTGGATACGGCAGTTGATGCGGCAAAAGACGCGGCGGACGTGGTACTGCTCCAAAAGGATCTTGGCGTGCTGGAACAGGGGATTTTAGAAGGGCGCAAGACCTTTACCAATATGCTCAAATACATTAAAATTACCGCCAGCTCCAACTTCGGCAACATCCTCTCCATTGTCTGCGCCAGCGCCTTTTTGCCGTTTTTGCCAGTGACCTCCGTGCAGATTTTGCTGCTGAATCTGCTGTACGACATTTTGTGCATCGTTCTGCCCTGGGACAACGTGGATGAAGAAGAAACCCTGTCTCCGAGGGATTGGTCGGGCAGGACGTTGGGGCGGTTTATGCTGTCCTTTGGGCCGATAAGTTCCCTGTTCGACATAGTGACATTCCTGTTTCTGTATTACTTCCTGTGTCCTATGCTGTGCGGAGGAGCGACCTATTTGAATCTTACCTCCCCCGCCCTGCGGCTTCAGTATGTGTCTCTTTTTCAGACAGGATGGTTTTTGGAATCCATGTGGACGCAGGTGCTGATTCTGCATTTTCTGCGGACCCGCAGGATACCCTTTGTGCAGAGTAGGCCATCTGCGCCTGTTATCTGCATTACTCTTACCGGAATCGTTGCCTTTACCGCAATTACCTTTACCGGCGGCGCGCTGCTGTTCGGCCTGACAAAATTGCCGTTCGGATATTTCGTGTTTTTACTGACTGTGGCTCTATTGTATATGCTGCTGACTACGGTAGCCAAATACTTCTATCAGAAGAAGTACCATGAGCTGATTTGAGGAGGAATTCATCATGAAAAAGAATATCAGTTTCATCCCAATGGATTCCGCCCTTGAAACGTGGCTGCTGGAAAAGCTGATGAAAGAACCGCCGGAAAGTGACTGCGCAGAAGATTTACTTTCCGGCATCCGGGATATGCTAAACGGAGAGGTGTCATCCTTGTTATTGAGTTCGTCCAACGAGACAGAGGCTCCCGTGCCCGTCCCGTTGGACGGGATGAGGCTCGGAGAACTGGAAATTTATCCAAAGGGCAGAAGGGTCATTATGCAGGGGGCGGAGGTCAGCCTGACGCCAAAGGAGTTTGAGATTCTGTATTTTCTTGCGCAGAACCAGGGCGAGGTTTTTACTAAGGAACAGATCTATCGGGCAGTCTGGGCGGAGGATTACCTTTTGGATGACAGCAACATCATGGCGTTTATCCGAAAGCTACGGAAGAAAATTGAGCCTGACCCGGACGCGCCAAAGTACATTCTGACCATCTGGGGCATTGGATACAAATTTAACGACCAACTTTAACACAGTCGGGCCAATCTCAGCCCGCCTAAATTCTTGCAAAATCGCAAGGAAATCGCAAGGCTTTAGCCATGTGATTTCCTTGCGATTTTTGTATTCTATTAATGATTGAAGGGAGGCGATTCGTGTGGTTTACACCGGTTTTGTTTTAAGAATCTCTCCTCAACTAAAACTCAAGGAGGTAAGACCAATGAACAAGAAAGAAAAACGTATAGCTGTTCGTCAGGCCGCGGAAAAAGCAGTCATCCGTGACGGGCAGGATCGCCGCATTCAGTTTGCGGCTACCAATCCCGTTAAAGAAGTTTTGAAAAATCTGCATACCACACTTCGTGGCCTTGATGCAGAGACTGTATCCGTAAGCCGTACTAAATACGGAACCAACAAAGTAACCCATGAAAAAAGGAAATCTCTGGTAAAACGGCTGGCCGGGGCATTTATCAATCCCTTTACCGCTATCCTGTTTTGTCTGGCGCTGGTGTCCACCATGACGGATATGGTGTTTCCCTATTTTTCTCTTTTAGGCAGTACGCCGGAGGATTTTGACCCTCTGACCGTGATTATTATTCTGACCATGGTTATGATTTCTGGTACACTTCGCTTTGTACAGGAATCCAGAAGCGGAAACGCGGCGGAAAAACTGCTGGCCATGATTACGACAACCTGCACGGTTACCCGCAGGGAACAGGAAAAAGCCGAAATTCCCATGGAAGCTCTGGCGGTGGGCGATATCGTACATCTGTCCGCCGGGGATATGATTCCCGCCGATGTACGCATTTTGGATGCAAAAGATTTGTTTGTAAGTCAGGCAAGTCTTACGGGGGAGAGTGAGCCTGTCGAAAAGATGCCCAATGTGAGCGCACAGAAGCAGAGCGTGACCGATTACACAAACATTGCCTTCATGGGCAGCAATGTGGTTTCCGGCAGCGCGACCGCTGTTGTCATCTGTGTCGGCGACCATACTTTGTTTGGCTCTATGGCATCCGCCATTGCCGGAGAAGCGGTGGAGACCAGCTTTACCAAGGGCGTCAACGCTGTTTCCTGGGTACTGATCCGCTTCATGCTGGTCATGGTTCCGCTGGTATTCTTCATCAATGGCATTACGAAAGGTGACTGGCTGGAAGCATTCCTGTTTGGCATCTCTATTGCCGTTGGCCTGACCCCGGAGATGCTTCCCATGATTGTGACTACCTGCCTTGCCAAAGGCGCAGTATCCATGGGCAAAAAGCGGACCATCGTCAAGAACCTGAATTCCATCCAGAACTTCGGGGCCATAGATATTCTTTGCACCGACAAAACCGGAACGCTGACACAGGATAAAGTTGTGCTGGAATGTCACCTTAACGTAAACGGTGAGGACGATACACGGGTTCTGCGCCACGCTTACCTCAACAGCTACTTCCAGACCGGCTATAAGAATCTGATGGATTTGGCGATTATCCATAAGACAGAGGAAGAAGAAGCGGAAGATTCCCGCCTGCTCGATCTGTCTGAAAACTATGTGAAGGTAGATGAAATCCCCTTTGACTTCACTCGCCGCCGTCTGACCACGGTGGTACAGGACAAAACCGGTAAGACCCAGATGGTGACAAAAGGCGCTGTGGAAGAAATGCTCTCCATCTGCGCTTATGCGGAGTGTGATGGCAGTGTGCGGCCGCTGGCCGATGATGTCCGCCTCCGTATCCTGGAAACAGTGGATGATCTCAATGACAAGGGCTTCCGTGTTCTTGCCATTGCACAGAAAAGCAACCCCTCTCCGGCAGGCGCTTTTGGCGTAAAGGACGAGTGCGAAATGGTGCTGATAGGGTATCTTGCGTTCCTCGATCCCCCGAAGGAATCCGCCGCAGACGCAATCAAGGCGCTGAAAGACCATGGTGTGACCACCAAAATCCTGACCGGGGACAACGACAAAGTGACCCGTACCATTTGTAAGCAGGTGGGACTGAAGGTCCGCAATATGCTCCTTGGCTCTGATTTGGAAAAAATGAGCGATGCAGAGCTGGCAAGAGCCGCGGAAGCCGCCGATGTATTTGCCAAGCTGACGCCCGACCAGAAAGCCCGTGTGGTTTCTATTCTTCGTGCAAGCGGGCATACCGTTGGTTTCATGGGCGATGGAATCAATGACGCCGCTGCCATGAAAGCCGCCGATATCGGCATTTCGGTAGATACTGCTGTGGACGTGGCAAAGGAATCGGCTGACATTATCCTGTTGGAAAAAGACCTGATGGTTTTGGAGCAGGGTATTATTGAAGGCCGTAAGACCTATGCAAACATGATAAAATATATCAAGATGACCGCATCTTCAAACTTCGGCAATATGTTCTCGGTACTAGCGGCTTCTGCACTGCTGCCCTTCCTGCCGATGATGAGCGTGCATCTGATTTTCCTGAATCTGATTTACGACCTGTCCTGTACCGCGATTCCTTGGGATAACGTGGATGAGGAATTTATCGCAAAGCCCCGGAAATGGGATGCCTCCAGTGTAGGCAGTTTTATGATTTGGATTGGACCCACCAGCTCCATTTTCGACTTTACAACCTACATTTTCATGTATTTTGTATTCTGCCCTATGTTCGTGTCCGGCGGTGTTTTGTTCAACGATCTGGCCGCTCATTACAGCGGCGCAGAGCTTGCGGCAATTCAGGCGCAGTATATTGGGATGTTCCAGGCCGGATGGTTCGTGGAATCCATGTGGAGCCAGACACTGGTCATTCATATGATCCGCACACCGAAACTGCCCTTTATCCAGAGCCGTGCATCTGCTCCGGTGACACTGCTCACCATGGCAGGAATTACGATACTGACCATTATTCCCTTTACGGCCTTTGGAACGATGCTGGGCTTTGTCGCTCTGCCCGCAGCATACTTTACTTATCTGATTCCCTGCATCCTGCTGTATATGGTGCTGGCAACCAGTTTGAAAAAAGCCTATGTCCGTCACTATGGCGAACTGCTCTAAGGAGGTGTAACAATGAACTGGAAAGAAATTTGGATGACTCTTTTCGGAACGACCCAATGGCTGGGGCTTAATATTGGCTTCTGGGTGGCAATGGCTGCGGTTTTACTGATTGTGATTCTGATGAATGTAATATTTTGGGGAATAAAGCCCAGACAGTCAAAAACAGATGAACCGAAAAAAGCTTGATTTCATCACGTGGGCACTGTACCAGAATCCGTATTGAAATGCTAATTGCCGCACGACAACATGAGAAAAGGCTAACAGCGCTACAGGGGGGCTGGCAATCGGTCATGTAAGCCCTGAGACATATGAAGGTGGAAATATAGCTTTGATTAAAGACGGAGATATGGTCCATATTGATATTCCTTCCAGAAAGCTGACTGTTGATGTAAGTGATGAGGAATTTGAAAATCGTAAAATGAATTGGAAGCCTGTTGAAAAGCCTGCATTGGGCTGGCTCAAGCTGTATAAAAATAATTGTACGTCAGCCCACAGAGGCGCAACAATTTATTGGGACTGATATCCTTAGAAGACAGATGGGGAATGTGCCGTGAAGGATAAATGCAGGTTGTTTAAAACAGAGAGAATTGAAAATATAGTAATTGGATCAGGAGCGGCTGGTTTTCAGGCAGCTTTGAGATTGTTTCAATCAGGGGAAAAGGAACTGGCGCTTGTGGAGAATGAATTGCATTCAACAGATAACCAAAGAGATTATAATAACTGAATTATTAACTTTATAACAAGAGCATCATAGGATTGATACTGTTTACAGCACCAATCCTATGATTATGGTAAAACTCAAAAATGCGGTTATTGCAATAGAAAACCGCCAATGCTATAATATAAATATAGCATTGAGTTTTACAGGAAAGGGGCGAGAAAATGGATGGGATTTATGCGGTAAGCGAAATTAGCAGGATCATTGCGCCGATACTTGAAAAATATGGCGTTAGCAGAGCCTATCTGTTTGGCTCTTACGCCCGTGGGGACGCCCTGCCTGAGAGTGATATTGATTTGCGTATTGACGGCGGGCAGGTACGGAGTATGTTTGGACTCGGCGGACTTTACAGCGATTTGACAGAGGCGTTGCATAAGCCGGTGGATTTAGTTACCACGGAGGCGCTGAACCACCGTGCCAACGCAGAACGCACAGAAAGTTTCAAAAAGCATATCAAGGAGGATGAGAAGCTGATTTATGAAGAAGAAAGCCGCTGATATTTTAGAGCATATCCGTCATTATTGTATTGATGTGCAGGAAACGCTGGAACGATTCGGAAAAGACAAAGCAGTTTTTGAAACGGATAAGGATTTCCGCAACTCTGTCTGCATGAGCCTTTTCCAGATAGGAGAATTGACAGGACACTTGCCGGAGGACTTCCGGGAAGCGACGAAAGCAACTATTTACTGGCCGGCGATTAAGGGGATGCGTAACCTATTTGCACACAATTATGGTGCGATAGACATTGACCGTGTGTGGGAAACTGCACTGGAGGATATTCCGAGGTTGTTGGAGTTTTGCAACAAGACGATTGAAATGCATCGCATGATGGAGCAGGAAGCCGTGCAGCCAGAGCCGGACGAGGGGTGGGAACGCTAAAAGTAAATAACTGACGATGAAAAGTATCATGGGAAACCATGGTACTTTTTTTGACCCTTATCAGGGTGGAAAGGGAAAAGCTACGAAACCAGTTTTGATTTGCGGCGGGATTGCCGCTGGACTTGCGTTGGTGGTATTGGCAATCGCCTATGCAAAGCGCGTGTGCAGGTATGCCACCATCTTCATGGATTACTATTGATGTGACGCGGCAGACTGTTGTTCTCGCCTTTTTGGGGAGCGTAGCGACCAACAGCCCTCACCGCTTGCGGTGGGAGCTACTTAGTGCCAAAATCTTATATTTTGGAGTTAAGGCAGGAATAGGGTTGTTAAACAACCCACGGAAACACCATACAGGCAAAGCCTGTACCCTTGTTAAACAGCAACTTGCGTTGTTAATTTTCGACTAACGCCGAAAGGAGGGCGCTAATGCCAAAAAAGGCCGATCGGGAGCATATCTCCCGCAACGAACAAATACGGCGGTTTATAAAAAAGGGATTGACGGTGGACGGCTACGCCGAAGATATTGATTTTATCGCCAGCATCATCCGGCAGGAATTTACCGCCGTCTACCACATCGGGGACATCAAGGCGGTGGTGGAGCAGCAGACAAACCGGCTGGCAAAAATGCTGATGAAGTCCGGCAAGATGGACGCCGCCGCATTTTTCTTACTGATAAAGGTATTGATGAATGTAACCCATGATGGTACACAGGACGAGTTTGGCCAGATGTTGAATGAGGCCGTCACGCTGGGCGTGGACTATATGCAGAGAAAGGATTTCCAGATCAACGGCTTTTTGCAGGACACGGACAATCTCCGTTCCCTTGCGGATAAATTGCAGGAGGCGCTTATGGCAAACGATATTGAATACAGCAAATTTTTAATGCAGATACAAAAAATGGTTAGGGAAAGTCTGTCGGAACAGAACATCAATGCAGACGTGTATATCCAGAAAGTCACGAAAAACAATAATACAGAGTTTATGGCTCTTGTGATACATACGCCGGGGGAAGCAGTATCTCCACAGGTTTATCTGGATTCCTTTTTTGCACAGTGCCAAAAGGGAAAAGCGATTGAGGAGATTGCCGCCGAATTGATTTCCAGTTATGCACAGAATAAAGACTTTGAACTATCTGATGTAAAAGGATTAGTGACTGATTTTGAAAAAGTGCAGGAGTTTTTACGGTTACAGCTTATCAATAAAGAATTTAACAGCGAAAAGCTGCAGCATACACCACACAGAGATTTTGAGAACACAGACTTGACAGCGGTTCTGCGGATACATTTGCCGACACAGGAACATGGGGAGGCTACGATTCTGGTGTCCGATGCACTGTATTCCCACTGGAACAAATCCATGGAGGAATTATATCCGCTTGCCCTGCACAATACCATGGAGGCAAACCCGGCGAAAATCATCCGTATGCTTGAACTTGTAAAAAATATGTTTTCGGATAATTGTATCGGGGAAGATATTAAAAACTTCCAGATGGAGCCGTATGAACAGTATGTCCTTTCCAACTCCACGAGCGTGGGCGGAGCAACGGTCCTTTTATACCCGGAGGTTATGGAACATCTGGCGCAGGGGGCTGGCGCAGATTTCTTTATTTTATGGGATTAAAAATATACAAATAAATACAGAAAAAATGAAAATAGATGTTGATTTATTTGCAAAATGGCATATAATAAGATTAAGAGCGTAAAAGAGTGTGAGATGAAGGGGAGTGCCATGCTGATACAGTTTAACTTTAAAAATTTTAAATCCTTCCGGGATGAGGTATCCCTGGATTTATCGGCTACAAAGATTACGGAGCATGAAGATCATGTGGTGGAGATGGCAAATGATAAGCTGCTGAAGGTTGCGGCCATCTACGGTGCAAATGCCAGTGGAAAGTCTAACATTTACGATGCTTTTAAATTCATGAGCTATTATGTGGAGGAATCCTTTAAGTTTGGCGGTGAAAGCGACAGCAGGCAAAAAGCAGATTCGGATTACATTAGGGTAAGCCCGTTTTTGTTTGACAGTAAGAGCAGGAGTGAGGAATCAACCTTTGAAGTGTTCTTTGTTGATAATTCGGAGAATACTGGAAAAATTTATCAATATGGGTTTGCGTTGCAGAATGACGAGGTGGTGGAGGAATGGTTTTATTCTAAGGCCAAGACAGCGAGAAACAGGTATAAGACTATTTTCTACCGAAAAAAGGGAGAAGAACTGGAAGTAAACGGGCTGCCGAAGAGTAGTATTGAAAATATAAAGGTCGCATTGGAAAAGGAGACTTTGATTGTATCGCTAGGGGCAAAGCTGAAGATATCGAAACTGAAAAAGGTAAGGGACTGGTTTCTGAATAACGAAGTTGTGGACTTCGGAAATCCTGCGGAGAACTTTTTCCGTTCCCAGGTGCTGCCGAAAGGTTTTACCACAAGTAGGGAAATACAGAGTAATGTGGTGAATTATTTTGCATCATTTGATAATGCCATTTGTGATTTTAAAGTGGAGGAAGTCCAGCGGGAAATTGAAAAAGAGTCCGATCTCAGTTATAAGATTGATGCATTGCATAAGATGACGGATTGCGATGAATTTGAATCTATACCTTTGAAAAGTGAATCCAGTGGGACGCTGAAGATGTTTGCCTTATATCCTTCTTTGAAAGAGGTGCTTGATAACGGCGGAACCTTGTTTGTAGATGAACTGAATGCGAGACTTCATCCGTTATTGGTTAGAAACATCATATTGACTTTTTTGTCACCGGAAATTAATACCAATCATGCACAGATGATTTTTACCACACATGACATCTGGCAGTTATCCAATGAGTTGTTGCGTCGGGATGAGATATGGCTGGTGGACAAGAATCAGGATGGAGTTTCCGATTTGTACTCCCTTGCTGATTTCAAGGATGAGGACGGAAACAAGGTACGCCGTGATGAAGCGCTGGCAAAGAATTACCTGACGGGCAGCTATGGCGCTATCCCTGCGCTCCGGCCTATGGAAATGTTAAAGGGGAGGAGCACGGATGGCGAATAAGAGTGGAGGAAAGCCCAGCGACCGCAGGGCTGGCAAGAGGAAAGACCGGAATCAGCGGATGGGGCAGAGAGTACCGGAACTGGGATATTACCTGATTGTGACAGACACCGAAGAGACAGAGAAGAATTATTTTGAGGGACTTCGTGACAGCATACAGGCAATAGCGGAAAGAATCCAGTGTATCTTCCAGTTCATCCCGGATACCCTCATGTGATGTCTTGTGATAGTATTCTTCAAGATACATGCCCCAGTAGCTGTTTAACTCCTCCAGTGTCTTGATCTTATGGATTTTTACTTCCCGCAGGAAAGCGTCCGCCACCTGATGGAATTTTTCCATTTTCCCTTTGGATTTTCCGCTTCTTACGGGCGCATGGCGGACAGTTATGCCAAGCTTTGCAAGTGACAGCTTTAACTGCTTTGCGACATACTGGGAGCCATTGTCGAAATATGCTGTGTCAAATTTCCCGGCTTTCAGGATCACCTTACGGAAGGTATCCTCCACGATGCTTTCTTCCTGGTTATCATAAAACTGTGACTGGATAACGTACCGGGAATGGTCATCAATGGCAGAAGACAGATACGTCTGTACCATGGCACCGTTTTTACCGATTGGCAGCTTGCAGCCATATTTAATGTCTCCCTGCAGCAGCATCATTCGGTGGGGCTTACAGAAGCGTTTGGATGAACTTTCGCGTTTTTCCTGCTCAAGGATGAAATTGATCTGTTCTACGGAACGCCTTGTAACTTCCTTTTTTAGCTGTATTGCCTGTTCCACGATCCTGAGGTAGTTCTCCGGGAGCTTTTTGGAAAGACTCCGTTCACCGGCGACCGGTTTTAACCCGGCAAACCACAAAGCCTGCTGGTCCTGCCAGTTTACGTCTTTTACTGTTGTCCGCATGGTTTTATGCACCTCCTTGAGCTAAGGATACACCATGCAAAAATGACAGTAAAAACAAAACAGGTGCAAGGGCATCATCCTCAGGAAGGTTCCAAAAACCCTCCAGAGTTATATATCATACGGAGAATGGCTTCCAGCCATCTGTCGTTTGATAAGCGTAAATATTCGAGCAGAGACAGCCGGGTATTCAGCAGTTCCTCACTGAATCCCAGGAATCGGTACCCAATGGATTTCAGGTACTCGTTAATCCGGAAGTAATTCAACATCAGCCAGTGTTTCCATCGGAGCATGGTTGCCTCACACGGATAGTCTTCTGTTTCCAGATCCTGCGTGGTAATGATTTCGTCCAATACACCGGAAATGATCTCGGCAGCATAATGTTTATAGGGAACCAGCCTGTCAGGAAGGGCGTTTTGGAGCCGGTTGCAGCTCTTATTGGTGCACTGCAGGCGTTCCATGTAGATAAAATGCTTTTCGCCGCCTTCCATCTTCATGATACGGAGCTTATAATCGCGGTGTTTTACCTGTGACTGGCACACCGCGCAGATGCAGGTATCTCTGCTCTCAACAAAAAATATCAGAATCCTCCTTGCAGGAGAGATTCCCTGGGACTTTTTTCTTTCTGTATAATGTTACCGCCATTATACAGGTCAAATCCCGGACAGGCAAGTAGAGCAGACTTCGGTCAAATCAAGAGATCAATAACAACATAGCAAAAAGGGATACTCCCCTATCGGAACAGGAAAAGTCTATCTGTAACACTATTATTGACACCTACATTTCTAAATACTCTTTAGGAGAAATGTACGAGCCATTTTGTGTGTATGATAATTCTAATCCGACAGAGGAAAACGTCAGTTTTGAGGGAGCCACCAAATTACCGCTTGATGAGGGTGAAGAACACTGTGCGGAAGTTTTTGATTATTGGGGAGAATGTTTGCAGGAGATTGTCACTATATTGATGGGGAAGGGGGTGGTATATACATTTAGACGATACGGATATAACAGCGCAGTTTGATTTTCCCGGATAAGGATGGGAATGGAATTGTAATTTAAAGAGATAAATTCCAGCTTTTCAGGATAATGTACTACGACTTTTATGAGGAAGAGCACGCCGCGCTGGACCGGGCCTACAGCAATAAACATCTCCTTTGGATGGACTGTGACGAATCAGCGGCGTCCTCTCCTTTTGGGGTCTGCTCTGCCTTCGGTGAAATAGGCGCACTTGAGAAAATCAAAAAAAGAGCGGTCAAACACTATTAGGAATTGGCCGCCTAGTCCACCCCATTCATCGGGACGGTGGGCGGCAGTCAGGGATGGGCACAAGCCCGTTCCTTTCAGACTTGGCGGCCGCCTTCTGTCTTGGCTGTCTTTTACATTGCGTGGGCCGCGGCCCTCTCAATGGCATTTCCAAAGTGGCGCCCTCTGGCACAGGATCTTGATTGCAAGGAGTAGTATGCTATACGTCCTGCCTATCTGCTGCTCCGCTAGGGAGGGCACGGCATTTGAAGCGGCGGAGAAACAGGGCTGCATAATAATTATGTGTAAAAGTGGTGTGATTAACCAGTAAAAAATAAGACAGCCTTGATTTCTCAAAGCTGCCCTGCCGAAAACTGAATGCAGTTATAGCTCGTTAATGGTTTCAGTCACAGTTGTATTCCGTATTCTTTTAGCCGGAGCATAAGCAGCAAGCGTTGCCGCAAAAGCAACAAACAGAAGAATGATTACTAATGAACGCACCGGTATACTCCATACCGCATAGGGGAAGTGATCAGAAATGAGAAAGTCATATAGCATTTTGCTGAGTGGCAAACCAATGGCACAGCCAATTCCGCCGCCCCAAAAGGCATAGGTCAATGCCTCCGCAAAAATCATTTTTGTGATTTGCTGTTCGTCCATTCCGACTGCCCGCATAGCACCATATTGCTTGATTTTGGCCGATACACTCATTGAGATGCTGTTCACGATATTCAGTACGGTAACCAATGTAATAATTCCTAAAAAGCAATAAATGCAGAACACAAATGCCAGATAAGTGCCTGATGTGCGCTGATCCCGCTTATCACTGAAATGATTACCGCTCTCCGCCACGGTATTGCGGAGCTGAGATACATCTTCGTCCGTTGCTTGAGAAGTTGTCTGTACCATAATGAGTGAGTATCCGGTTATGCCTGTCAAACGGGTGAAGGTTTCGCCGGAAGTAATCAGTGTAATTTTTCCGTTTGTAAGACCATTGCTGCTGAATGGATCGTATTTCAGTAAACCGGAAATTTCAATTTCTTCATCCCCGATAAGGATTTTATCACCAATTTTCCATGAGCTGTCTTTATCCCAAGCCGCAAGCGCATAATTACTGTTTCCATAGACTTTAGAGAGATTACTGCCTCTATGGAGCGCTCCATCCTTTTTGAGACAATCCAAATCAAAATCGTCAAAGGAGACAAGGTCAACGGTACTGGAAACCATTGTCCCTGTGTCCCTCTCTGCCGGAATATCAAAGCTGCCCCGGCGTCCGTACACCTGTTTTACGCCGTTCATTCCCCGAAGTGTTTCCGCCAATGCATTGTCGATAGAATTTAATCCGTCACTGCTTGAAATATCAATATCTGAAGTGGCTGCCGATTGGGGCATAAGATGGTTGACAAAATCTATCAGGACCGTAAAGCTCAAAAAAAGGATAATGCTAAGGGCAAACGAGCCTGTCATTAAAAGCAGGTTTTTCTTTGCAGAAGTAGCGTGGTGGATACCAAGTGCTGTTTCTATTTTGATAGAGCGGGCATGGAACGTGTGATTCTTCATTTTTCCATGTTCTGAATTTCCGGAAACAGCCGTAACGGGAGATACCTTTGCCGCCTGATTTGCTGGAGACCTTGCCGCCAATAGCACCGTGACAACTCCCACAATAATGCCGCTGACAATCCCGATTACACTGATGCCAAAAAGCGGAATATTGGAAAATTCTTCTCCAACAGCATACCGCAAAACACCGCACAGTATCCAGGAAGCTGACACACCAAGGGCAAGCCCGATTGGAACTGCTGTCTTACACCAATTTAATGCTTCCAGACGCACGAATCGAACAATCTGTTTTTTGCTCATTCCAATACAGCGCATCATTCCAAAGAATTTCGTTCTTTGGGCCACGCTGCTATTGAGACTGCTGGAAATCATCAATACGCCTGCAAATAAAATCAGCAGGAATATAATCCCGGCACTCAACAGGAGCGTCTGCCCCATGGTGCTGCTAAACAAAACAGATATGGAAAATCCGTCATGCTTTTCTGCGAGCCGTGCCTGTTCCATCCTTGCTCCCATTTCCGCCATGCTGAATACTGCAGTTACCATGAATACAGCAAAGATGATACAAAGTGATGTCATGCGGTTTTGCCGGCGGTGTACCTTTGCAGAGATTGGAATTAAACTTAAATAGCTTTTCATTCCCGGCACCTCCCAAAATCAGTCAGTACACCGTCCGACACCTGCAATACCCGGTCTGCTGTCTGGGCGATGCTGCGGCTATGGGTAATCATTATGATGGTTTGCTCGTATTTTTTGGATGCGTCTTTTAAGAGCGAGATTACTTCACTGGTATTTTGCGTATCCAGGTTACCGGTCGGCTCGTCTGCCAGAATCAGGGAGGGCCGTGTAATCAGTGCACGACCAATCGCTACACGCTGTTGTTGACCGCCGGATAACTGGCTGGGAAGATGGTCCCGCCGTTCTTTCAGATTCAAAACCGTTAAAAGCTCTTCCAAATATTTTTTGTTGGGTTTCTGGTAGTCCAGCAGAACCGGGAAAATGATATTCTGCTCAACCGTCAGTTCCGGTATCAAATTGAAAGACTGAAAAATAAAACCGATGTTTCTGCGTCTGAAAACCGTAAGTGCCTGATCCTGCATGGAGAAAATATCTTTGCCGTCAATGAAGACCTTACCAGAAGTGGGTGTGTCCAGCGCTCCCAGCATATTCAACAGTGTACTTTTCCCGGAGCCGGATTCTCCCGCAATTGCGACAAACTCTCCTTTCGGCACGGAAAAGGTGGCAGCCTTTAAGGCATGAACAGCAATATCACCAGTACCATAGGTTTTGGATAATGATTGAACTTCTAATAGATTCATGTTATTAACACCTCTTTTTTTTTGATACCGAAAGATTACCACCACTACCTTACTGTGATATTACCGTAAGACTACAATTTTGTAGGAATCAGAAAGTTGATACGGAACGTTGTGCCAGCTCCCAGTACACTTTCGACTTCAATCGTGCCGTCATGTGCTTTAATGATTGCCTTTGCCAAAGGGAGGCCCAAACCAATGCCCTGCGTATCCTGTAAGAAGCGGCTCCGATAAAACCGTTTGAAAATGTGGTGTAAATCCTCTGGATGGATGCCACAGCCTGTATCCTTCACTTTAATCTGAATGATGGACGCAAACTGTTCCCATTCAATCTGAATGGAATCGCCCTCTTTCGTGTGGTCAAAGGCATTTTTGACAATATTACTGATTGCCTCTATCAGCCAATCCCGGTCACAGGGAAACATGATATGATTGTTTCCTGAGAGTGTAAGTCTTTTGTGTTCCAGCTTGGCACGATAGGAGAAATGAAGCTCTATGTCATTCATCATATCGGGAATATTCTGAGGAGCCTTTTCCATCTCCAGCGTTCCGGCGTCCAGGCGGGCAATTTTAAGCAAATTCTGTACCAGTGTTTCAATCCGGTCAATTTCCTGTTCGGACAGCTCGGCAAACTCTTTAATTTCCGGCAGATTTTCTGCTTCATTTTGCAGAAGTCCGTTATAGATGTTCAATGCCGCCAGAGGGGTCTTGAGCTGATGGGAAATATCAGATAGGGTGTCTTTCAAAAAATCTTTGTCCCTTATCCCATTTAATGCATGGGCGTTCAATACCGCCGCCATTGTATTGATTTCATGGAACAGACGGTATAATTCCCCCTCATAATCACAGTCGATACGGGCTTCCATATCGCCATCGAGATAGGCTTCAATCTGATGGAGCGCTTTTTTTATGATTCTGCTCTGCCAGAGTAAGTAGCGAACATATATTGTAAGGATACAGGCTGCTAAAAACAGGAACAGGAAAAGAAACACTACGGACAGCTTTTTGCAGTATATCCATATTAAGGCTTCGCTGAGTATCGCGTACAGAAGCAGAACGGCGGCGGCAGCACCGATAAACCGTTTATTTTCGTTATTTACAAATAGCTTCATAACCGCACCTCACCGTACAACATTCCATTTATAGCCCATTCGCCGGACCGTTACTATCATCTGCGGCTCGCCGGGATTGTCCTCTACTTTCATACGCAGCCGGCGAATATACACGGTGAGTGTATTATTGTCTATATAGTTGCCCTCACAGTCCCACAGCTTATCTAAGATTTTTTCTTTCGATAACACCGTATTGGGATTTTGCATGAAGAAGCACAGCAATTTGTACTCTGCCGCAGTTAATTCCAAACGTTCCCCGTTTTTATACACCTGTCCTTGTAATAGCAGTACCCGTATCCCGTTGGATTGAAGTTCTGTATCTGCTGTACCAAAATCTTTTACCCGGCGGAGCAGCGCATTGATTCTTGAAATCAAAACCCCCAGCTTAAACGGTTTCGTGATATAGTCATCACCGCCCATGTCCAGTCCCATGATAATACTTGTTTCCTCGTCAGACGCGGTTAAGAAGATAATCGGGACTCTGGAAACTTGCCGCACCGTTTTACAAAAATCAAAGCCGGATCCATCCGGCAAAGAGACATCCAGAATCAGCAGATCATATTTCCCGTCAGACCATATTTTTTCTGCCTCATCCAGTGTTCTTGCAATGTCAGCCTCATGGCCCTGCTTTTTGAACGTAAACGTCAGTCCGTTAATTAAACTTAAATCATCCTCAAGAAGTAAAATTCTACTCATATTTATGCCCCTTTCGCCATCCATCGGCTGGCTTTTTTGCATCTTTGGGCATCAGCCGCATTGTGCCAATCGTTCCAGCCCCAAAAATCCTGCCAGCAGTACAATCGTAATTTGTTTTACGGGGTGCGGCACCCCGTTTTAACTTGCTTTTCTCAAAGCCATATAGTCCACCATGTACCACCTTCGTATAAAACACATTATAGTTCTTCTGATGGAACAGTTCAAGTTTGGGCCGCATGATACCAGATACCAACGAAACGAACAGCAAAACGGCATAGCCAAAACCGGCTATGCCGTTGTCTGCTATTTAAGCTCCGCTAATTTTGACCAGCAACCTTTCATATGTTCCCAAAGGTGTGTTGAGTGCTTCTGTAGATAATTTTCCAAATATGTACCATGATTATGTATTCCGCTGGCAGGATAGCTGAGATATTCCGCCTCCAGTTTCTCCCATATGTCGGTTGAGTCGGTATCCATTTTTTTGTATCATATCAAAAAGGCTTCTCACAGGGGGTGGTCTGGCGATTGTCGGATAGAATGCAACGCTGCCACAGCAATCTGACGCCACCTTGAATGGAATCCGCATCATCATGATTGCCATTCCCATGATATTTGCAGTACTCAGTTATGTGATTTACGCCAAGTGTTATAAATTAAAGGGCAAATACCTGGAAGAAATGATTCAGAAACTAAATGAGCTTCACGCGGCATAAAGCGGAAGGTAGACAGCAGTTGGACAGAGCCAGGGGTATCAGCTGCAGATTCATATCAGGTATAGAGACAGGAGATTGTATGAGCATTATTTATCATGAACAGACAAAGGAATTTCACCTTTACAATGATTCCATCAGTTATATCATAAAGGTATTGAGAAACGGCCAGATGGGACAGGTGTATTTTGGGAGCAGCATACCGGATAAAGAGGATTTCGGTTATTTTATTGAGACAGCCCACAGGCCTATGACGTCATACCTGTTTGAAGGGGACTTATCCTATTCCCTGGAGCATCTGAAACAGGAATATCCCTCTTACGGAACCACAGATTACCGTGAACCAGCGTTTGAAATCTTACAGGAGAATGGAAGCCGGATTTCGGATTTTGTGTATAAAGCCCATAAAATATATGATGGAAAACCGGGACTTAAGGGGCTGCCGGCCATTTACACGGAGGATCCCGGGGAAGCCCAGACCCTGGAAATCCTTCTGGAGGATACGCTTATGGGGGCGCAGCTGATTCTCTGCTACACAATTATGAGGGATTACCCGGTCATCACAAGAAGCGCGAAGATTAGAAACTGCAGCGCCGCCCGTTTAACGCTTGCCAGGGCCATGAGCGCATGCCTGGATTTGCCGGATAAGGATTATGAATGGATTCAGCTGTCCGGGGCATGGTCGCGGGAACGGCAGATAAAGAGGAGGGCGCTCCAGCAGGGAATCCAGGCCATTGGCAGCATCCGGGGGAACTCCAGCCACAACCACAATCCGTTTGTGGCATTAAAACGGCCATCTGCTGATGAATTCCAGGGGGAGGCCCTTGGAATGAGCCTTGTATACAGCGGAAATTTTCTGATGCAGGCGGAGGTTGATACTTATGATGTGTCGAGAGTGCTCATGGGAATTCATCCGATTGGAGTTTCCTGAAATCTTATTTGAGTCCTGTGCCAGCGGCGGCGGGAGATTTGATCCGGGCATGCTTTACTATGCACCGCAGACCTGGACCAGCGATAACAGCGATGCTGTAGAACGTATCCGGATTCAGTACGGAACCAGCATGGTGTATCCCTTAAGCAGCATGGGGGGGGGGTGTGTTTCTGATGACAGGAAAGACGCAGTCATGGGATATTATAAAATATTAAATGATGTGGTTTGTCCCTATAGAAGATTAAAGCTCCATGGCCTGGATGCAGGAATGGATTATATCATAGAGGGAAGGGACGGTTCCTATTCAGGAAGAGAGCTGATGAATGCAGGACTAATCACCACGGATGCTTCCGCCGGTCAGGTGCTGAATGGAAGCGAGACATGTACGGATTTCTGGTCTGAGATTTATGTGCTGCATGGAACAAAGAAGGCTACTGGTTTTGCCATTAAATTTGGAAGGTCTGATGGAATATTATTTAACACAGGATTCCTATTTTACACAGTGCAATCACCTGATAACTATGTTGGAAGATTAAGTTAATAAAAAAGCAAATAAATAATATCCAAATAAGTGGAGCGGCTTCTGGCGGCTCCGCTGGCTTTTACAACGGGCAGATAAGAAGACATTCGGTGCCGGACTCACGCCTTCTTTTTGATTGTGATGGCAGGGACCAGTTTTACTCATTGCCCAGAACAGTCTGCACTGATATTTCACAGTAATAAAACAACTCCTCACAGCTTTATGGTAAAATTGAGATGTCCAGTGACAATCAACCATATCCAACTGAGAGGAGTTGTACTTATATGATTAATCCGTGAAGGGCGCTGACAAGGCGCCCTTCATAATTAGTCATAATAATGCTCTACCACATAATGAGCTACTGCATCGATGAATGCCCCATTGCGTGGTTTCTGTTCTATTTCAAAACCAAAGACTTCATATAAAAGCATCTTGTCTCCATACTCCCATATGGTTTTGACTACAGTCCGTATATCTCGTTCAACGCAGCCAATGGATGTTTGGAATCTGCTGGCAATCTCTACATATAGTCCTTTTGATATGTAGGTTAGCAATTCTGGATCCCGGATGGTTTGGCTGACTCCATAAGTAGTATAGTGGAATCCCTTATAGGAGTTGTTGACGCCCAGGCGCCGAAGTAGATTACTGGTTACTCTTTTGTATTTCATACTAATCCCTCCTTATATAGTGTTACAATAGTAACTTAATATGCCAGGAGGGGGATAATCAAGAAGTTTAAAGACGACAAAAATCGGTATTTTATGATGGTAAATGTCGATGTCCATATAGCTTGAGGATGTCAGCTGATTTTTTTGCTATGAGGTAGTTTCTCTACTAATCAAATCAATTTATTTTTTCATTATATAAAAATTCCCTTTTTCAATGTGCTGCTTTGATATCTGCGTACAGAGGTATATCCATCTATGCCTGGTACTGATAGACGGCTTGATGGCCCAAGAAGGTAAGAAGCAACTAATAAATTCCATGAGATGCTTCATCTTATTTTAGATAAAGTAAGTACTTTGAGAATGAAATATCATATAAAGGGCGTATTGTTCTCTTATCTTTTATTCAGAATTGCCGATATAGATTAAAAAGATAAGTTTCTATGGGGGTAAAGGAGGTTGATAGATATGAGAAATAGAGGGAGTCCTAATATGTGGTAGCCTTATATAATTGTGCAAGTTACAAACAAAGCTGTTAATTGAATACAGGTTTACGCAGTTCCCCGCGATTAAGAAATATAACAGAAAAATAGGTCCAGGCAAACCGTTTCCATAATATTTTGTGCCTGGAGAAAGGAAATGAGATATGCAAGTTAATGTAAATCAGAATACAGACATCAGACAATATACACAGACAGTTCAGAAAATGGAAAAAACATCAACAGTCGCGGTCGAGGCGTCCGATATGAAAGAAACTGTTTCCAGTGTTCAGAAGCAGGATGTGGATTGTGCGGAATTCAATAAGGATAGGGCCGTAACCAGTAAGATGAGTGAATCGGAGAGAGCCTCTCTTGTACAGAGTTTAAAAGAGGATTTGAACAATCAGATGTCTCGTTTTACCAATATGATGATGCAGACCTTCCAGAAGCAGGGGATTACAGCCAATCAGGCCAAAGGAAATGATTTCTGGAAGATGATAGCGAGCGGTAACTTTACAGTGGACCCACAGATTAAGGCAGAGGCCCAGGAGGCAATCTCAGAGAACGGATATTGGGGGGTGTCGCAGACTTCTCAGAGAATCTTCGATTTCGCGTACGCTCTTGCGGGAGATGATGTAGATAAAATGAAGGAGATGCAGGCTGCTGTGGAAAAGGGATTTCAACAGGCCGGCGTGACATGGGGAGGTGAACTTCCATCTATTTGCGGCAATACGCATACAGCGGTCACCAAGCTGTTTGATGATTATTATGCCCAGCAGGGAATAGTATAGTTCAGCATTGTATTTTGGAAACTAATTAATCCGGGGAACTGTCATAAAGCCTGACTTTTATTTTCAACCAGTTACAGAGCGGGCAAAGCGGTGCTATGGATTTACCGCTTTGCCATGCTTTAGTATTCTGAATGTTCGTAAGAATGCGGCATACACTATGCACACCTTGTGTTTTTTTTTGGGTGGGGGGGGGGGGTCAATCTTCAAGCACACTATGGCCTGTAGCGGTTTTCTTAGTATATTTCCGGGATTCGGATATTAGCTATCCTGTAAAATTTGTATTTGTTAATCATATAGTCTTTTACACGGATTAAAGAGTAACGGGTACAATCTGTAATTCCATCTGCAAAAGAGTCTATGTTTCCCTTGCGCAGATGCTGTACCGCTGCAATGACTTGCCGGTTCAGTTTCTGAAACACTAATTTTCAGCCCAAAAGCCATAAACTATATGTGTACCTGTCCAATATGATTATTACCTTGGTGCATAAAATATATTTATAATGAAACTGTAAATTTTTTTGAAGAGATTATAACATATGGAAAAACAAAAAATTTTAATTGTGGACGATTCAGAGATGAACCGTGACCTTTTGATAGATATTCTGGAAGACCAATATGATATTGTAGAAGCTGAGAACGGTGCAGAAGCGGTTGCGATTCTTTTACAGGAGAGAACAGATTTCTCTCTCCTGCTTCTGGATATTATGATGCCTCAAATGGACGGATTTGAAGTATTAACCTGTATAAACAAGAACCACTGGAATGATACCTTTGCTGTTATTATGATTTCTGCTGATGATTCTCCCGCGAATATAAAACGCGCCTATGACTTGGGGGCATTTGACTATATCAGCCGTCCCTTTGATTCTACAATTGTCCAACGCCGGATTTCGAATACGATGTTTTTATATGCACGGCAGCAGCGTCTTGAAGAAATTATCGCAGAACAATTCTATGAACAGGAAAAAAATAATAAGCTGATGATCGCAATCCTGTCTCATATTGTGGAATTCCGCAATGGAGAGAGCGGTTTGCATATACTGCATGTGAATACCATTACAAAATATCTGCTGAAACAGCTGGTTCAGCGGACAGATAAGTATCCTTTGTCTAAATCTGATATAACTTTAATAAGTACTGCTTCATCACTTCATGATATTGGAAAAATTTCAATTTCAGATACGATATTGAATAAGCCGGGACGCCTTACGGCAGAGGAGTTTGAAGTGATGAAAACGCACTCAGCAATCGGCGGAAAAATTCTGATGGAATTGCCGATGGAGCAGCAGAAGGCGCCGCTTGTCAAAGTGGCTTTTGAAATCTGCCGTTGGCATCATGAAAGATATGACGGCAATGGCTATCCGGATGGACTAAAGGGTGAAGAAATACCTATTGCTGCTCAGGTGGTTGCTTTGGCTGATGTATATGATGCTCTGATCAGCAAGAGGTGCTATAAGAATGCATATTCACATGATGAAGCATTGAAAATGATTTTAGATGGTCAATGCGGGGCCTTTAATCCTGTTCTTTTACTATGCCTGCAAGAAATTTCGGATACACTTAAACATGAGTTAACGTTTGCCTCATCTGAAAAAGAAACTAATGATATACAGAATATGAGAAGTAAAATAGACTATGACAGACTGTTTTCCAGGGAAAAATACACTATCTTGTCCCATAAAAAGAGACATCTGCAGTTATTATATATTGATTCCTTAACCAATGTATTCAACCGCCGTTATTATGACGAGCATTTTCAAGGTGAAGAAAATATTCAGGCTTTCGTTATGATAGATGTAGATAACTTCAAGCAGATTAATGATACGTATGGGCACAATGTAGGCGATATCGTGCTCCAAAGCATTGCCCAGACTATTTTATCATGTGTACGAAAGACAGACTCCGTGCTTCGTTATGGCGGTGATGAATTTGTAATTATATTTAACAGTATGCCTGCAGATGTTTTTGAACAAAAGCTGGAGAGAATAAGACACTCTGTTGATATCCTGAAGGTGGACGGACACCCCGAAATACATATGTCTGTAAGCATAGGAGGAGCATATGGAATGGGAAAACCAAAGGAACTGTTTAAAGTTGCAGACAGTATGATGTATCAGGCAAAAATCACAAAGAACAAAGCGGCAATACGTTTTCTTGACAAAGAAGCAGATGACATCTAAAAAGAGAGGAAATATAAATATGGATTTAAGAGATTGCTATAATAGTTTTGGCGGTGATTTTGATGAGGTGCTGGGCAGATTGCGGCGTGAACAGACTGTCCGGAAATTTGTTTATAAATTTCTGGATGATAAAAGTTTTGATTTGTTTGAAGCGGCTATGAGGGATAGGGATTATGGAGAGGCGATTCGGGCTGTTCATACACTCAAAGGTATTTGTCAGAATCTTTCATTTGGCAGGTTATATGCAAGCAGCAGCCTTATGACAAAGGCATTAAAAGAAAACGATTATAATAAAGCAGTTGATATGATGCCCCAATTATCAAATGATTATTGCCAAATTATTAATAAGGTGAAAGAATATAAAAGGTCCAGGGAGGAATAACAATACAATGGGGAGCAGTAAAAAAAAGAATGCTACAACGCGGTTTCTAAAATACAGCTTTATTGGACTTTTATTTTTTAGTATTGTTATTTTCAGCATGCTGGGAATTTATATGAATCAAAAGAGCAAAAAGACCATTTATGAAGTTGGAGAAATCTATATGTCTGGAATGAATGAACAAATGGCCAAGCACTTTGAAAATGTAGTTGAACTGCGTTTTGAACAGGTTCACGGCATTGTTTCTGTCGTTTCAGGGGAAGGCAGTGAAACAGAAGACTTATATGAGGAGCTTGTTTACAGGGCGCAGGTCAGGGCGTTTGACTATTTAGCCCTCTGCTCTGCAAAGGGAGACTTTGAAACTCTTTATGGAAATCCCATGCAGCCGCTTAATCCATTACCTTTTGTTGAAGCGTTAATACAGGGGGAACAAAGGGTTGCTGTGGGAACTGACGCAGATGGTAATGAAGTGGTATTGTTTGGTGTTGACGCAGATTATCCCTTGAGGAATGGGGAGAGGAGCACCGGTCTGATAGCGGCTGTTCCTTTGGAGTATGTCACTGATTTTCTTGCCTTGGAGGACGAAGGCCAATTAATGTATTATCATATTATCCGGCCGGACGCCAGTTTTGTAATACAAAATTCTAATACAGAGCTAGTGGGATTTTTTAATCTGTTACAAAATCAGATTGATTCTGCTTCAGATAAGCCGTCTGCCGAAAACTCTGTTAAAGAGTTTGGCGATGCATTAAGAGATAACAGAGAGTATTCCACAATATTTGAATTAAATGGCGAGGAGCAAAAAATTTGTGGCATACCATTGCCTTATTCTGAGTGGTACCTGGTAGCGGTAATGCCTTACGGTATTTTGGACAATATCATTAACAGCCTGAGCAGCCAGCGTATGTTCATGACATTGTTGTCCTGTGTTTCTGTATTAATCATTCTGACATTGATCTTTTTCCGGTATTTTTCCATGACCCGTTCCCAGCTGTTTGAATTGGAGAAGGCACGTCAGGAGGCGCTGGAGGCAAGCAGGGCAAAGAGTGAGTTTTTAGCAAATATGAGCCATGATATCCGTACGCCCATGAATGCGATTGTGGGCATGACTGCGATTGCAACAGCCCACATGGATGATAGGGAGCAGGTACAGAATTGCCTGAGAAAGATTGCACTGTCCAGCAGACATTTACTGGGGCTAATCAACGATGTTTTGGATATGTCCAAAATTGAAAGCGGTAAATTGACTTTGACAACAGATCATATCTCTTTAAAGGAAGTTGTTGAAGGGATTGTCAGCATTATGCAGCCCCAGGTGAAGGCCAAAAAACAAACATTTGACATTCATATTGATAATGTTGTGACGGAAAACGTATGGTGCGATGGTGTGCGTTTGAATCAGGTTTTGCTGAATCTTTTGTCCAATGCAACTAAATATACGCCGGAGGGAGGCTCCATACGGTTATTCCTATTTGAAGAAAAATCTCCCAAGGGAGAAGATTATGTCCGGATTCATATCAATGTCAGCGACAATGGAATCGGCATGTCGCAGGAGTTTCTGAAAAAAATATATGAATCCTACAGCCGCGCGGATGAAGCCAGAATACATAAAACCGAAGGTGCCGGTTTGGGGATGGCGATTACAAAGTACATTGTGGACGCAATGAAAGGGACTATTGATGTACAAAGCGAGCCTGATAGAGGTACGGAATTTCAGATTGCGTTTGATTTTGAAAAAGCTGATGCAGTGGAGGGGGATATGGTCCTTCCGCCCTGGAATATGCTGGTAGTTGACGATGACGAATTACTATGCAAAACAGCCATGGACGCACTGAAATCCATTGGAATAAATGCTGAATGGACATTAAGCGGAGAAAAGGCCATAGAATTGGTGATTCAACGCCACAACAAGGGGGATGATTATCAAATAATCCTGTTAGACTGGAAACTGCCTGGTATGAATGGTATTCAGGCAGCAAAGGAAATACGGCGCAATTTAGGAGATAAGGTGCCGATTCTTCTGATTTCAGCATATGATTGGAGTGAATTTGAAACAGAAGCCCGCCAGGCGGGCATTAGTGGTTTTATTTCAAAACCGCTGTTTAAATCAACGCTGTTTCATAGTCTCCGTCAATATATGGGCACTGAAACAGCGCATGAACAGATATTGGAACAGAATATCGATCTGTCCGGGCACCGCATCCTGCTTGCTGAGGATAATGAACTGAATTGGGAGGTCGCAAATGAATTGTTATCCGACCTGGGCGTGGAGCTGGATTGGGCGGAAGACGGACAGATATGCCTGAATAAGTTCCAAAAGTCACCAGAGGGATATTATGATGCTGTTCTTATGGATATACGAATGCCGCACATGACAGGATATGAGGCTGCAAAGGCAATTCGTGAGCTGAACCGCTCTGATGCTTTATCTGTTCCAATCATTGCCATGAGTGCGGATGCCTTTTCTGACGACATACAGCGCTGCCATGAGTGCGGCATGAACGCCCATATTGCAAAGCCAATCGATATCATGGAAGTGTCACGATTGCTGAAAAGATTTCTGATTAAAAAATAAGGATAGGGAATTCTCTATTCTTATTTTTTTCCTTCGGAATTTGAACTGTATAGGTATACAAATAGCTGGATATTTTTGGCCGATGACAGCCTGGAAGGCATTGGATATAATAAAAACAGCTTATAAAGTAGGAGGAGATAAACCATGGTTCCACAAACGACCAAGTTTTCTTACGTGTATGATGAATTAAAACAGAGAATAACAGATGGTCAGATATTGCCCGGAAGCCGCCTTCCGTCATCCAGACGGCTGTGCGATGAATTTCAGGTAAGCCTGTATACAATTAATAACGTATTAGAGGCATTAAAGGAGGAGGGATTGATTGAAAACCAGCCCAGACTTGCCCCGCGGGTTGTTTTAAGAAAGAATATGCCTCATCCAGAGAATATAGTACTGAGTATATTGAAACAAAGGGATGGTATCACACAGTTATATCAAACTTTAGTTTACATAATGCCGCCGCTTTTGACATTTGCATCCCGCGGATGCGACTTGGAGATAATGCCTCATTATGGACAGGCAGCTGAAGCGGCAAAGGCAGGTATGGCTGCGGGTGGGTGGCGTCCGCCTTCCGCTTTAAACAGAGATATTCTGAAATCAGGGGGAAGCCCTTTGATCGGAGATCTCTATTCAACATTTGAACTCCACAGTAAACTCACGTTTTTTACAGAGCAATGTTCTTATTTTACGGAAATCTTTTTAAAGGACAATATATTTGGGACAGGCGCTCTTATGGATATTTTAAAAGGACAGGATTCCTCTGTAAAATACAGGCAATTAACAGCCTTATATCAAAGGCTTTCGGATTCCATTGCCGGTACCATGAAATACCTGGCAGGTACTGTGCCTAAATGTCCAATTCAATCCCCGGCACCGTTTTCATGGAATCCCACACGTGGACAGGACTACTGTTACGCCAGAATTGTCAGTGATTTAAACCGGAAAATCGGCAGCGGATTTTATCCGAGGGGAACATATCTTCCCTATGAAAAGCAATTAGCCAACCAGTACAGAGTATCCGTATCCACAGTCAGAAAGGCGCTGGCTGAGCTGGAAGAAAGAGGTTATGTAAAGAAGATGAATGCAAAGGGAACCATAGTTACGGAACCGGATGATTCCAGGGTAAGCCAGCTGCTTCCGAATCCAAGGCGCACAAAGGAGGCACTGCGCTATCTCAATTCGCTTCAATTACTCACATTAATCATTCATCCGGCCGCACTGCTTGCAGCTGAGCGGTTTACAGAAAAAGAGATAAAGGAATTAACTGAAAAGTTCAGCCGAACCGATTCTATTTATTTAATTGATATGTTTGAGGCTGTTTTAAAACATATTGAGTTAGAGCCTATGCGTGTCATACTGACTGAGGCGTTCCGGCTTACTGAATGGGGGTACTATATTACGTATTATACGAAAAAAAGACGGAACATTTTATCGCTTAACGATTTGGTTCTCACAGCACATCAGTATCTATGCAAGGGAAATGCAGCTGCTTTTGCAGACAGTATGGAAGAGTGTTACCGTCATGTTTTGGAACGCGCCAAAAAGATTATGGTAGAAGAGTATATATTTTACGGGGCGGTATATATCCGGATCCCGGAAAGATCAGGATGGTCTGGGGATGGCCTTCATAATTGCTGATATTTTGCCATTTGTCTGTGCGGAAAGTTAAAACAGCAGGCTATTAGGTTGAAAGAAAAAATCAAAAAAAATCGTAACTTAACAAGAGCACCAGTAAACTGCCGCCCCAAAGGATCCTATGGAATAAAGGGTATCAGGCCATAGCAGGAGGAGTAATCATATAGCCTCGTTTCTCTAAACGTTTGATGGCATTTCTGTCATACTGTTCCTGAAATTTCCGGTACATTTCTTCAGGAATAGCGGAATAATCCGTATCGGCAGGATTAAATACCTCCTGCTTTTGGAACATGTGGTAAATGCAAGTCAACACCATGCGTGCAATGGCAATGATTGCCCGTTTATGACCACGACGTTTTTTTATACGGTCATATTTGTATCTGAAGTAAGGGTTTTTACTCTTGATGGCAGCATTTGCACACTGAACCAGCAGAGGCTTTAAGTACACCCCGGCTCTTGAAACATGGACGCTCTTCTTTTTACCGGCACTTTCGTTATTTTCAGGAGCCAGCCCAGCCCAGGAGCACAAACGTTTTGAGGATTTGAATACCGCCATATCCACCCCGATTTCAGCAATGATAAAGGTGGCAGACTGCTCTGTAATTCCAGGAATTGTAGTAGCCAATTCGATAAATTTATGGTAAGGTTTAGCCAGGTCGGAAATCGTTTCTTCGAGAGTGGAGACGCACTCATTGATTTCATCGAAATGCTTTCTGCAGACCTTAATCTTAACGGATTGGTCACGGCGCAGTTCATAACCGATTATGGAGGTTACAACATCATCTGCCTTGTCCTTTGCTTTTTTAAGAAGCAGGGATTTACAGTATTCGGGGTCAAATACCTCACAGGTCAGGATATAGTCAACGATGGCGGTCGCTGATTTTCCAAAGGTATCTGAGAGGACGGATGCAAGGGCAATGTTGGAAACCGTAAGAGCATTCTGTAACCGGTTTTTCTCACTGCTGCGGTGGCCAATCAGTTTCTGCCGGTATCGGAACAATTCCCGAAGCATGCGAATTTCCTTACAGGGGATATAACTGGAAGGAACAATATCAAATTTAAACAGATCCGCAATCCAGGCGGAGTCTTTGTCATCGGTTTTCTGTCCTTTGATAGCCCTGACATACTTGGGGTTAGCAACGACAACGTGACAGGAATCCTCCAGGATATTAAAAATTGGAATCCAGTATTTACCAGTGGATTCGAGGCAGATCTCAGTGCAATTGAAAGAAAGAAGCCATTTTTTCAAAGAATTAAGATCGGAATTGAAGGTGGCGAACCGCTTTTTAACATAAGAAGTAACGCCCCTGTAGTCTGTCAGAGCAATGGTAGCGACAACAAATTTCTTGTGAACGTCCATGCCACAGCAGACAAAGTGTTTGATAGATAACATAAAACAGCCCTCCTAAGTAAAATAGACAGACATTGACTGGCTGTCCAGCAAAGAAAGACCTAAGGAATTGCTTTGACAATGATTAGGTTACGAGCTCAAGGCGTCACTGGTTTGTGCTTGAGAAGACAGCCGACACATGTTTTTATGCGGACTTGATCCCAAATGGAGGAACCGATTCTACTTCCTCCTCCGTGCTCTGTAGTGTATCTGTCTGAGGAGAGTTTAACATCAAAAATAAAATAGTGGAAGCACAAACTTGCTATTTCATAACTGTTTTGTGCCTAAGCGAAGCGAAAGGAATGAGAGTTTCTATGATAAAATCTATTATCATAAGGAGGCCTATTATTATGGCAAGAAGAGAAAAACAGCCCGTACACAAAGTAGTCATGACGGAGGGGAAAAGGAACATCGTCCATCAGCTCCTGGAAGAGTATGACATCCAGACTGCGGAGGATATCCAGGAAGCCCTCAAAGACCTGCTGGGGAGCACCCTGAAGGAGATGATGGAAGCGGAGATGGATGAGCATCTCGGCTATGGGAGGTCAGAACGGTCGGATTCGGATGATTACCGCAATGGCTACAAGCCCAAGCGGATCAACAGCAGCTTCGGGAGCATGGACATCCAGGTGCCCCAGGACAGGAAGTCCACGTTTGAACCCCAGGTGGTAAGAAAGCGCCAGAAGGACATTTCCGGCATTGACCAGAAGATCATATCCATGTATGCAAAAGGCATGACAACCCGCCAAATCTCGGATACCTTGATGGACATTTATGGTTTTGAGGCTTCGGAAGGGTTCATCTCGGACGTGACGGACAAGATACTGCCGCAGATTGAAGACTGGCAGAACCGCCCGCTGGAGGAAGTCTATCCCGTGGTCTACATCGACGCAATCCATTATTCCGTGCGGGAGGACGGGGTAATCCGCAAGCTTGCCGCCTATGTCATCCTCGGCCTTACGCTGGAAGGTAAAAAGGAAGTCCTGAGCATACAGATCGGGGAGAATGAAAGCTCCAAGTACTGGCTCTGCGTTCTGAACGAGTTGAAGAACCGCGGTGTGAAGGATATCCTCATTCTCTGCTCGGACGGGCTCACGGGCATTAAGGAAGCCATAACGGCGGCATTCCCGAAGACGGAGCAGCAGCGCTGCATCGTACATATGGTACGGAACACGCTGAAATACGTCTCCGACAAGGACCGGAAAGCATTTGCCACGGACCTGAAAACCATCTACCATGCCGCAAACGAGGAAAAGGCGCTGGAGGCGCTGGAGAAGGTGACGGAAAAGTGGACGCCAAAGTACCCCAACTCAATGAAACGCTGGCATGACAACTGGGATGTGGTATCCCCCATCTTCAAGTTTTCCATGGAGGTCAGGAAGGTGATCTATACTACCAACGCGATCGAGAGCCTCAACTCTACCTACCGGAAGCTCAACCGCCAGCGGAGCGTGTTCCCGGGCAGCACGGCGCTCTTAAAGGCTCTGTACCTGGCCACGTTCGAGGCGACGAAGAAGTGGACCATGCCCATCCGCAACTGGGGGCAGGTCTATGGGGAACTGTCCATTATGTACGAAGGCAGACTGCCGGAATAAGAGCGCACAGGCATAGGTGTACACCTATCCGGAAAGGAGCTTTCCATGTATGGATTTTCAAAATACGATGCTCAGGACAGGTACGACAGCTATAATACTGTACAGGTGAAGTTAAAACTGAATATGAAGACAGATGCAGATATCCTGGCCTGGGTCAGACAGCACAAATATGGCAGGGACACTTCCGTCCAAGGGGCCATCAAGGCCCTGATACGGGAAGACATCGCCAGAGGCCAGGCCGATGGGACACAAGGTTAATCCCTCTGCATTTTACATTCGTTGGCTGTCTGCAGCTCTGACAGGGATTCCATGATAGACAGGTAATCGATCCCCTCCACAACAGTCCCTGTGCCAGGGTCAAACAGTTCATCGTCTGCGGTGGCTTTCGGGTCATAGGATTTCAGTTCACTGTCATACCAGCTATAGATATCACTGTATAAGTCGGCTGCATGATCCAGCAGGGACTGCAGTCCATTGATCTTTGCCCTGATATCTTCAGGTACAAAGGGATCGTCTGTTTTTAGCTTCATGGCACACCTCCTGATGTTTTCCTGTAAGAAGTGTACCATAATTTGATGGGATTTTCCAATACATCTTGACAGAATCCAAAAGCATCCGTATAGTAAAGGTAGGTGGTCACGACATCCACCTACCTTTCTCATTAACTTATCATAGAAGATCTCAATTTACAGACTTTTTTTCATACTCTCAAGGCGGGCTTGAGGAAGAGAACCTTTAGCCTCTTTGCTGAGTTTGGGGCAGGATTCGATTTTATGAAACACGATAATTTCCCACATCCTGTTTATTTTGGCAGGCGACTTCATGAATCTCTCAGCATTTTACAAAATAATAGAACTCTATGTCATCTATTGTAATCCACACATATGGATTGCCCAATATATCCCTTACACCGTTTACAACCTGTGTAAAAGCTTCATGGAACTCTTCATAACTTTCCACCTCGACTGGATTCCATATGATTATAAAGTTGGCAGTCAGCCCGTCTAGTTCAGGTCCCCGTTTATCCCCGCAAAGGAAATAAGATTCATTTAACCATGCATTTACATATATGCCAGTACTCGCGCATACCTTTTTGGCAGCTTTTTCCCAAACCTTAATCAGAATGCTCTGAGTGACGATTTCCGGCATAAGCCCTGCTATGGCAACTGTATATCGTTTTGTACGCATATGAATACCCTTTTTTATTAATATATTCAGCATACAAAGAAAAAGTTATTGAGCGTGGTTTTGCAGCCAATTTATGGCATTGGATGCGTAAAGTGCACTGCCCAGGGGGAGAACCTCTTCATTAAATACAACGTGGTCATTATGCATAGGTTTGCCAAATAGCGGATTTTCCTCTGGAGTTCCGGCGCCTATTAACATATAGCAGCATGGCCGCTCATAAGTATAAGACGCGAAATCCTCTGATCCCATACCGCCTTGTGCAAACAATACTATTTTATGAGGATCATAGCATTCTTTCATGTAGCCGGCAAGTTCCTTGACCATCTCACTGTCATTTTGCAGTGGCGGGGCAGATGCGATTTCTTTCACACTAGCCTGCCCGCGAAAGAGAGAAGCTGTCTGAGTGGAGATTTCTTCAATTCTGTCAAAGATATATTTGGATATCTTACAATCCATTGTACGGATGGTTCCCTCCAGAATCACCTCTTCAGGGATGATATTTGGAGCTTCGCCGGCAGAAAACCTGCCAATGGTAAGTGCGGCTGGCTGGGTGGGTGCAATTTCTCTTGCAATGATTTCCTGAAGAGACAGATAAACATGGGCCGCAATATTGATGGGATCAACCCCTGTTTCCGGCATTGCGCCATGGCAGCCGGTGCCTTTTATATGAATCTGAAATAAGGTACATCCTGCCATGCAGGTGCCTGAACCACACATAACCGTTCCGGATGGAATGCCGGAAACAACATGAAATGCAATGCCCGCATCTACATGGGGATTTTCCAAAACACCGGCCTTGAGCATTGCCTTTGCTCCTGTGAACCCTTCTTCGTCAGGCTGAAATACCAGTTTAACGGTACCAACCAGATCCTGCTGGTATTGTTTTAATAATTTAGCTGCTCCCAAAAGCATGGCTGTGTGCATATCGTGTCCACATGCATGCATAGAGCCATTTTCGGAGGCAAAAGAAACGGGAGCCGCTTCCTGAATGGGCAGAGCGTCCATGTCTGCGCGAAGAAGGATGGTTTTGCCTGGCTGTTTTCCGGATATCGTGGCGGTAACAGCACTTTCACATAGTTTCTGAGGGCAATATCCATACTCTTCCAGTTTGCCAAAAACAAATGATTGGGTCCGTGGTAAGATGGAACCTATTTCAGGATATTGATGTAATGTTCTTCTGATTGATATAAGTTCTGACTCCAGCTGTTTTGCAGATTCAAAAATTGGTTTCATAATTAATATCCTCCGGATTCATAATGATTGTATTTTAAGAATATGAAAATGGCTCCGATTCTCACGCTTCTGTTAATGAAGTATACCATAAAAATGAAAGGAATGTGAAACCATATGATAAATAAAACAATAAAATTGAGAAAGGAGTGCCTGTAATAGTATGTATGAACAGCACGGGGTGTATACTTGTCGGAGCCGTATTCAGCAGAGCATCAGGATTAAAAAGCGGCAGGCCCTGCTTGTTTTGACTGCCACTTTTATATAATAGTTGATTGTTGATAAGCCGAACTTTTGGTATAATTCAAATATTAAAAAAATTCAGAAATCACAGTTTGCTTCTGGTGATTTTCTGAATAGTCTCTGTAGGGTATCTTTCAAGGGAGGAACAGACCATGAAAAATAGTAAACCCTTGGATATGGCCCCGCCTGTAACAGTAGGTGTAGAGGACACATTCAGCTACATGATTTCTGATGAATGTGTAGGCTGTGAGGCGTGTGTCGCAAACTGCCCTGTCCATGCAATAGCAGAGCAGAGCGGCCGGTTAGAAGTTGATCCTGCCATTTGTATTGATTGCGGGACTTGTTCCGCGGTTTGCCCCACCGGGGCGGCGCGCCGGGTTCCATATATCAGAAGCAGCATATCAGAGGTCAACACGGAAAACTGTTATTTCAATCCGGGGTGTGCCATGAATTTATATAAGCACGATGGGGCCAATCGTATGTTGAAGCTGCTGCAGGATTTGTTTGGCGAGGTTAAATCACACAACGTATGCTGCAGGCATTCCCCTAACTTTTATTGACGGTATTGATATTCCAGATCTTCCAGACTACGGCGGCATCAACATCGCAGAGGCACAGTTCCATGGAACAGAATCTATTTGTTGTGGTGATAACTTCTATGGATACGTCCCTAATGGAGAAGTTGAGAAGCGGATTATGATGCGGGCTTGACGCCTCACTATCTCCCCGATTTGTTGTTTGGGCAAATGTCCGCAAAAAATACGGATACCCTTGATGAATACCATCAGCAATTAGTAACATACATAGAGAATCACTAAATCTACATCCTGGCGCAAGGGGACGCGCGCCCCTTGCGCCGCTGTCATAAGATGCGGCAGAAGAGAGCAGCGGAATCTGTCTTTTACCGGGCGGATTTTTACCGGCCAGGTAGATTAGGTTTAGCTTATGTCATATACAGCTATTCAATCATTCCGTCTTTTACAGTAATAATACGGCTGCTGTTTTTTGCCGCTTCGGGAGAGTGCGTTACCATGATAATCGTCTGCCCGCTGTTTTTATTGATTGATTGTAATAGCTTCATGATTTCAGCCCCCGTCTTACTATCTAAGTTTCCCGTGGGTTCATCTGCGAATAAAATTTCCGGATCGCTGATTAAAGCGCGGGCGATTGCTACTCTTTGCTGCTGGCCGCCTGACAATTCCCTGGGCGTATGCTTCCTTCTATCGGACAGCCCCACAATCTCTAAGATGTTATCAAGCTGTTTTCGATAGTCTTTAGACTTTTTGCCATCTAACAAAAGAGGAAGCATGATATTTTCCTCAACATTCAAATTAGGAATAAGATTATAGAATTGAAATACGAACCCTATATTCTGACGTCTTATCTGACTCATTTTAGCATCATTAAACCGGGAGATATCTGCTCCATTCATAGACACGGTACCTTCTGTTGGTGTATCAAGCCCTCCTAAAATATATAGAAGTGTACTTTTTCCGGAACCAGACTGTCCCATAATTGAAACAAATTCTCCCTTTAAAACTTTTAAGGACACATTTTTTAAAACTCTGGTTGTTGTTTCTCCAATTTTAAAATCTTTCATTATATTTTTTCCTTCAATTGCAATATTGCCTGTAATTGGTTTCATTTTTAAATCCTCCGGCTATTCAAATTTGATTTCTTCCACTAATTTCATTTTCTTACTTTTCACAATAGGGACAACAGAGCCTGTTAAAGTAACCAAAACTCCCATTGCCCCTGCCGATAGAAACGTCATAAAATCCAATTCTGGCAGCATTGAGATTTTTGGACCTGCTACGATAAAAATAGTCTGTATTTCTAAATAAGATATAATTATTGCAATAAAGGCACCTATCATTCCAGAAGTGAAGCTTTCAATAATCGTCATTTTTATATTTTGCCTGTTACTCAGACCGACAGATTTATACATAGCAATCGAACGGCGTTTCTGCATATAATTAATTAGCAGGTTGTTTATAATTCCAACCGCGGCCAACAATAATATAAAGTACGTCATACTATGCATTGGTTGCAGAAAGGCTCCCACCGTAGAAAGGGCATCGGTATTAAATTCTTCCACAGTTCTGCTCCAATTCTGTGTATCCCCAAATAAATCCCGTATTTGAATCATGACAGAATCGGGATCAATAGCTGTATAAGCAAGGAAGTTATAATTAACAGCATTGAAGTCTGCCACAGCATAGGTGGACGGAATAATCGCTTCAACATCAGTTGCCCTTGATTTAAAACTCCCAACAATCGTATAAGAATTACTTCCCACACCATTTGTAATGGTTATGGAATCTCCAACTTGGCAGCCTGTTCTGTTTAGACAGTTCTCGCTCAATACGACAGAGCGGGATTTAAAAAAAGAAGAAACAGAGGATGTTTCCATTTTTTTATTGGTATAGTTCAGGTTCAGCATTCTATTATACAATTCTAGATTATCGGTTGCTTCCAAACGAGAAAAAGTAATATCATCACATTTCATTTGGTTATTATACACGTAGACTGGCAATAAGTTTTCTATACCGTCCATGCCCTCGACATGTTTAACAAACTCCGGGCTCATTTCCCCGTCAGCAAAGCCTTGTAGTTCTGCACCATTAAATACATCTGTAATATACGTATTTACGAAATTACCAACTACTGTAATTGCAATTACGGCAGAAATACTAATAAACAGCAGCGTGATATTTTGGGTAATATTCTTATTATTCCTTATATTTTTAGAAGCCAGCAACCCCTCATTTTTGAAAATGATTACATATATATGTTCCAGACATCTTGATAAAAAATTGGTTATAAGAGGAATGACCAATATTGTTGCAATTATCAATCCCAGCAATGAAAATCCGCCTGCAATATACAGCATGTTTCCGGTAACGACTTTGGGTAAAATTTCTGAGATCAAAAATAATACAATACCAATTCCAACAATAAATCGATTTGATACTTGTGTTTCTTCCGCGACGCCAAGTACAACATTCTTAATAGGCAAGCGGCTGGCACGGCGGACAGGTATCCAGGCGCTCAATACAGAAACAACGACTGCCACACCAAAAGAAAGCAGCACCGCTGCGCCTGTAATAACCACAGGTATTTCTATACCTTGTGATAGCGTATTACCCATACCCCGTAGGATTAATTTTAGAACAACAATTCCAAGGGGTATACCTGCAATGCCGCCCATACAGCAATATAATGCGCTTTCAAGCATTAAAATGCGGGTTACCGTTTTTTGTGTCGCTCCAATGCTGCGGAATGTGCCAATAATGGGTAAACGGTCCAACGTAATGACCTTATAACTGCTGTAAATAATGAAAACACTAATGGTCAACGAAAAGAAACTGATTAGAAAAAAAGGCATGGATTTCTGCCTTGCATCAGCTGCTATTTGGTTTTCATTTACAATCTCCGAGATGGTTACGGGCTCCCCAGAAAGTTCTTCCGACAGCATACCCACCAATTCTTTGGTAGAAACACTTTCAACAGGCTCTATTAAGATTTCGCTATACCCATGTTCTTTCTGTAAAATGGAAGCCAGTGTTGTTTCTGGAAGTAATGCGGTTGCGCCTCTGGTATGCCTTAAAAAAACTGTATCATAAGAGGCAATTTCAGTAACTTTAAATTCGATTGGTACGCCGCCTATTTGAAAGGTTATGGTATCGCCTTTTTCAATTCCTATTTTAGAAGTAAAGCGGTCTGGCAATATAACTTGATTTCCCGAGAAATCTCTTATTCCCTCCCCGTTGACTAATCTGGGTTTATTGATTTGATTTAATTGCGTTAAATCAGAAGCTATCAAATCAATTGTTTCATAATATCCGTTTTCATGATATAATGCTGTTCCCTTTAACATGCCCACCTTGGCCTGGATAGAGGATAAGGCGGGAATATCATTTGTATTTATTCCACGGTTCGTATCCTTGAAACGCACAGCTACCGTTGCGCTTCCCGCCATTCCACGTGCCATTTTCCGCTGCGCGTTTTCATAAGATGTGCCGATTGAAAAGGAAACAAATAAAAGTACGGTGGATAAAAGGATTGAAAGAAACATCACAATTGTCCTGACTTTTCGTTCCTTAACATTTGTTACAATGTACTTTAAAATTATTTTCAAAACCGCACCTGCTTTCTTTAAAAAGATACATTACTTTTCCTTCGGTTTAAGTGCATTTTCTACTGCTTTTAAAACAGTATCACTTGTCAGTGCTGCACCAGATATAGAACCAGCTTCCAATGACTGTTTAGAACATACATCATCTGCAATTTGTTGCGCCCGTGTCATGTAGGAAGCCTTTTCACCCCCTTATAGAAGAAAAAAGGTTGACAGCTATTATAGTTTATAATAAGCCATCAACCTTAATCTAACTTGCAGGAAACCTTAATTAACCTTAATTTAGGGGAAAACATATTTTAAAATCTGTTCCAAGTCCTATTTCACTTTCAACGGAAATATTACCGCCATGGGCTTCGGTGATGCTTTTTGTTATCGCAAGCCCCAAGCCCGTACCCGCTGTTTTCTTTTCTGTATTTGTCCCACGATAATATCTTTGGAATAAATGATTAACCTCTTCCGGCCTCATACCCTTTCCATTATCGGAAACAATAATTTGAAGTATATTATTCAATACGGTTATTCTTATCGTGATTTCTGTATCATCATTTCCATGTGCAAAAGCATTGATAATCAAATTCTGAAAAGCTCTTGTCATTAATTTGTGATCAAAAGAGAGCATGATATTCTCTTTTGTACAATCAAAATGAATTGTGCGTTCTTCATATTCTGGATGATTTAACACATTAATCACCAGTTCCTTTAAAAAACGGACAAAATTTTGTTCTGTACATTGAAGCGGAGCAATACCATTCTCTAATTGGTATGTCAGCTTTAAATCATCAATCAGGGACTCCATATAAGAAACATTTTTTAGAATTACATTTGAATATTTCTTTATCTGTTCGCTTGATACATCCTTGTTATCAAATAAAATTTCGGCGTATCCTTTTATTGAGGATAAAGGAGTTTTTAAATCATGCGTAATATTGGCAATCCATTCTTTTCGCATTGTTTCCGTATTTTCTTTTATATTGTCACTGGTCTTGATTTCAGTATCTAAACAATCCAAGCTTTCAAATACATCTTGAAAAACGCCTGTACTAACCGCAGGCGTATAAGAGCGTTTTGCAACAGCCTTTATAGATACGGTTATACGGTTTATTATTTTGGTTATCCAGAAACCGTATATTATGCCAGCCATAAGTATGATGAAAAGCGTTATACCCAAACATAATAAAATGATTGTTTTACCTGTTGTAAATTTTTCCCCATTCAAATACATGGTGACTTTTGCAATATTCACTGGAAAATGAATAATATATGTGTAATTTTTTTTATTATATGTTAAGCTGCTAACAAATGATGTTGACTGATTATCATTTAGATGTCCTGTCTGGTAAAGCCGTAAAAGGTCCGCGTCAGAATAAAATGTTTTCGCGTTTTCCGGCGTTTGGTAGTGAATCAGTTCCTTTCCGCCACCATCTAATACCTGTAATCCGGCATTATTTGTCTGTAATAATTCTAAGCCAGACTGTTTGATTTGTGGTCTGTCATCAATAAAAATAATTTGTTCGGAGAAGCTCTCTGTAAATTCTTTTGGATAATTGCTTCTCACGGTTGCTCCATCCGGGGTATTGACACTTACTACTGATAGCAGAAATATTCCGGAAAAAGCAATAACACTGAGTAAGGCTATAAAAAACATCAAATAGATATGCAAAATGGAACGGTATCCCGATTTTTTCATTTAATCAATCCTTTTCTTTAATTTATATCCCAAGCCTTTGACTGTAACCAGCTGCTGCGGGGCAGAGGGGGTATCCTCAATCTTTTCGCGTATATGCCGTATATGGACCATAATGGTGTTATCACAAATACTGCTGTACTCGCCCCAGACCTGTTCATATAATTGTTCTTTGCTGATAATTTTATTTGCATTTTCCATTAAATAGGATAAAAGAAGAAATTCCCGTCCTGTTAAGGCAATCTCTTTTCCGGCTTTATAAATTCGGCTGCTGCCTTTGTCAAGTGAGAGACTGTCAACAATAATCCTGTTTTTTTCATTTAATTGCCTGTCCGTATGATATTGTTGACGGCGAAGCTGCGCTTTTATCCGAAACACAACTTCTCTTGGGCTGAAGGGTTTCGTGATATAATCATCGCCACCACATGACAGTCCGAGTATTTTGTCGATATCATCATTTTTTGATGATAAGAAAAGAATAGAGCAGATAGAAAACTCACGAATTTTTTTACACACTTCTATTCCGTTTATGTCTGGGAGCATTATGTCTAATACAACGATATCCGGGTTGAATTCTTCGCATAGCCTTAGTGCCTCTGAACCGGAGTAAGCTTTTTGGATCAACCGGAACCCGTCTTGTTGTAAAACTTCTGCAATTAAATCTACGATATCTCTTTCATCATCTACTAATAATATTTTATCGCTCATTTTATCACTCCCTTGCTTTTATTCTTTTATCTTAATGCCTTTCTGCTGTTGTATGGAATGCTGCCCCCCTGAAATGAATACTACCACAAAAAACAAAAAATTGAAGCAATAATTGAAAATACTTTGGTAACCGGAAGAACTTGGAAGGCGTTATTATACCGGATTCATGCATTCCAATGGAACAAGGCTTCAACGGTTTCTTCAGGAAATGAACAGGGAAGCGCTGGATGGGTATGACTGCATGACCGCAGTCTGGGTGGCAAAGCTGGTGGCCCGTGAGACAACAATCAGACAGGGATTGTGATGATTGCATAAAAGTGAGAGATGAAATTATGATATTGTAACAAAAATATGAATTCCAATCAAAAAATACTTGTCTTACCTCATATATTGTGCTATATTGAATTCAAGGTTATTGGAAACGTTACCGATATCGTTACCGGGAAGGTTTCTGGAAACATTGTACAAATGTATCACAGTATGGAAAGTATCCGCGGCAGAGAACGTGGATACGGAAGGAGGATATAATTATGAAACTGAGGAAACTTGCAGCACTTTCACTGGCGGCAGCTATGGCGGCAGGCACACTGGCCGGGTGTTCTTCCAAACCATCAGGGACCGCGCAATCCCCCGCGGGAGAAGCGGCGGAGGGGACACAGTCAGGGGAACCGGTATCGGCCGATGGAAAGGGACAGATTTATTACCTGAACTTTAAACCTGAGGTTGCAGATGTATGGGTAGAGCTGGCAGAGAAGTACACGGCAGAGACCGGGATACCGATGAAGGTCCAGACCGCGGCGGCCGGGACGTATGAGCAGACCCTGAAGTCTGAAGTGGCGAAGAAGGAACCTCCCACACTGTTCCAGATTAACGGACCCATTGGCTATAAGTCATGGGCTAAGTACTGCCGCGATTTAAGTGATACGGAAATCTACGGCCACCTGGTAGATAAGACCATGGCGGTTACAGATGGTGACGGCGTATACGGAATCCCCTATGTTGTAGAGGGATACGGAATCATTTACAATGACGCAATCATGCGGAAGTATTTTGCATTGGACGGCGCTAAGGCAGCATCCATGGATGAGATTAATGACTTTGATACACTAAAGGCTGTTTCCGAGGATATGCAGGCAAGAAAAGCGGATTTGGGAATTGACGGTGTGTTCGCCTCCACATCCTTCGCGCCTGGCGAAGACTGGAGATGGCAGACCCATCTTGCAAACCTTCCGGTTTATTATGAATATAAAGATGACGGTGTGAATGACAAGGACGCTATCGACTTTAGGTATTCCGATAATTTTAAGAACATTTTCGATTTGTATTTGAATAATTCCTGTACGGACCCGAAGATGGTAGGCGCTAAGACCGTGGAGGATTCCATGGCTGAATTCGCTCTGGGCAAGGTTGCCATGGTGCAGAACGGCAACTGGGGATGGAGCCAGGTGGCTGGCGTTGAAGGCAACACTGTAAAAGAAGAAGATGTGAAATTCCTTCCGATTTACACCGGAATGGCCGGCGAAGAGAAGCAGGGGTTATGTATCGGTACCGAGAACTTTTTCACCATCAACAGCCAGGCAAAGGCTGAGGACCAGCAGGCGTCCCTTGACTTCTTAACATGGCTGTTCAGCTCTGAGACAGGTAAGGACTATATAACAAACAGGCTGGGCTTTATCGCGCCATTTGACACCTTTACAGCCGATGAGAAGCCATCCGACCCACTGGCCAAAGAAGTTGACAGATACATGAGTAATGGCAATCTGTATTCCATATCCTGGAACTTCACTTCCTTCCCAAGCCAGACCTTTAAGGATGACTTTGGAGCATCCCTGTTACAGTATGCCCAGGGCGGGAAAGAGTGGCAGGCTGTTGTGGATGATATGAAGGCAGGCTGGGAAAGTGAAAAGGCCATGACCAAATAAGACTTTAAGGACCGGACTTGACATGGGTGAGCGTAAGGGAACTTCCTCACCCGTTTCTTTGCCTGAGGGATGAGAATTATCATGTGATTTTTAAGGAGGGTGCGCCATGCAAAAATCAATGAAACGATATTTTCCGATTTTTGTGCTGCCAACGCTGATTGCGTTTATCATTGCATTCCTGTATCCGTTTATCATTGGTATCTATCTGTCTTTTACAGAATTTACTACGGTAAGGGATGCCGCGTGGGTGGGCATAAATAATTATAAAAAGATATTTTCAGACCAGAACTTTATAAATGCCCTGTTATTTACCGTGAAGTTTACCATAGTATCCGTTGTTACAATCAATGTGCTTGGGTTTTTGATGGCCTATGCCCTGACAAGAGGAATCAAGGGGACAAATCTGTTCAGAACCGTTTTCTTCATGCCTAACTTAATCGGCGGCATTGTCCTGGGCTATATCTGGCAGCTTTTGTTAAACGGAATCCTGATGAAGTTCGGAGTTACCCTGTCATTTGATGCCAGATATGGTTTCTGGGGCCTGGTCATGTTGATGAACTGGCAGCTGATTGGATATATGATGATTATCTATATTGCCGGTCTCCAGAACGTTTCACCGGATCTTATTGAGGCGGCTAAGATTGACGGAGCTACGAAGACACAGGCACTGCGCCGGATTACGATCCCGATGGTGATGCCGTCCTTTACAATCTGTCTTTTCTTAACCCTGACAAATTCCTTTAAGCTGTTTGACCAGAACCTGGCCCTGACGGCGGGAGGTCCGGGAAGGCAGACCAGTATGCTGGCGCTGGATATTTACAGTACATTTTACGGCAGGGTGGGCTGGGAAGGCGTGGGTCAGGCAAAAGCAGTTGTATTTTTCATCATGGTGGCGGTCATTGCCCTGACACAGCTTTATATAACAAGGCGTAAGGAGGTGGAAAACTGATGGGAAGGAAAGATAAAAATGCAGATGACCAGCAGATGGAGGTCAGCAGATTTACAGGCATGATGATGACGATATTCTTTGCAGTACTTTCTCTTGCATTTCTGTTTCCCATATTCCTGGTTTTCATGAATGCTTTTAAGAGTAAGCTCTATATCAGCGACGCCCCGTTCCGGTTCCCGGTGGCAGAAGCCTATGTGGGCCTTGGCAACTATATTGAAGGGGTGAGGAAGACGGGATTTTTCATGGCGTTTGGGCGTTCCCTGTTTATCACGGTATGCTCCGTGGCGGTAATCGTACTGTTCACCTCCATGACCGCATGGTATATTACCAGGGTTAAAACAAAGTTTTACAGCGTTCTCTATTATGTTTTTGTGTTTGCCATGATTGTGCCGTTCCAGATGGTCATGTTCACCATGTCGAAGACGGCCAATGACTTATATCTGAATTCCATCTATGGACTTATACTTTTGTATCTGGGATTCGGCGCAGGGCAGGCGGTATTCCTGTTTTGCGGGTTTGTGAAGGCGATTCCGCTGGAGATTGAAGAGGCGGCCATGATTGACGGCTGTTCTCCTGTCCAGACTTATTTTCATGTGGTATTTCCGATGCTCCGGCCGACTGCTGTCACGGTTGCAATCTTAAATGCCATGTGGATATGGAATGACTATCTGCTTCCGAGCCTGATTCTTCCCCAGGAAAAAGGCACCATACCCATGGTTATCCAGAATCTTAAGGGCGGTTACGGTTCCATTGACATGGGAGCCATGATGGCCATGCTGGTCCTGGCAATTGTGCCAATCATTATTTTCTATTTAAGCTGCCAGAAATACATCATCAAGGGTGTGGCTGCCGGCGCAGTAAAGGGATAGACGTATACGGAAAAACCAGACACAATTAAAGGAGAGACACGATGCGGGAATGTGGTATGTTGCTTCCGGTTGCCAGTCTGCCGTCCAAGTACGGAATCGGAGCGTTTTCTAAAGAGGCATATGGATTTATTGATACATTAAAGAAGGCGGGGCAGCATTACTGGCAGATTCTGCCTCTGGGGCCAACCAGCTACGGGGATTCCCCCTATCAGTCATTTTCAGCTTTCGCGGGCAATCCGTATTTTATCAATCTGGACAGACTGGTGGAAGAAGGTCTCTTAACAGAAGCAGAGTGTACTGCTGCCGATTTCGGTGACAATCCCAGGAAGATTGATTTTGGGAAATTGTATTTAAACCGTTTTCCATTGCTTCGCAGGGCATATGGACGGTGGAAGGAGAAGGGGCATACGGCGGCAGAGGCCAAAGGAAGACTTTGGCCTGAGACGGTGGAGTACTGCTTTTATATGGCGGTTAAGAACCGATATGAGGGCAGGACCTGGACACTGTGGGATAAGGATATCCGTCTCCGGAAGCAGGAGGCCATGGAGGCGCTTCAGCATGAACTGGCGGATGAGACCGGCTTTTACGCGTTCCTCCAGATGAAATTTGAAGAGCAGTGGAGCGCGCTTAAGTCCTATGCCAATGAAAAGGGAATCCGCATCATTGGGGATATCCCCATCTATGTGGCGCTGGACAGCGCCGACACATGGTACCATCCGGAGCTGTTCCAGCTGGATGAGGACAGGAATCCGGTGGCGGTGGCGGGCTGCCCTCCCGACGGTTTTTCCGCCACGGGACAGCTGTGGGGCAATCCGCTGTACCTCTGGGAGTATCATGGGGAGACCGGATATGAATGGTGGATGCGGCGTATGGAATATAGCTTCCGCATGTACGATGTGGTGCGTGTGGACCATTTCCGTGGCTTTGACGAATACTATTCCATACCGGCAGGAAGCCAGACGGCGGTTCACGGAACCTGGAGAAAAGGCCCTGGCATGGATATTTTCCGAAAAATGCAGGAAAAGTTTGGAAAACTTAATATTATTGCGGAAGACCTTGGATTTTTGACCCCATCTGTGCTAGAATTAGTAAAAGATACAGGATTCCCGGGAATGAAGGTGCTGGAGTTTGCCTTTGATTCCAGGGAGGAAAGTGATTATCTGCCCCATAACTACACTTCTAACTGCGTGGTTTACACAGGAACCCATGATAATAATACCATCAGGGGATGGTATGGGGAGATGAGTGAGGAAGACAGACAGCTTTCCGTGGATTATATGAATAATCCGCATACGCCTGTAGAGGAAATCCATTGGGATTTCGTGCGCCTTGCACTGTCAAGCGTGGCAAAGCTGGCGGTTATTCCGGTCCAGGATTATTTAGGTCTTGGCGGAGATGCCCGGATCAATACGCCATCCACGCTGGGAGAAAACTGGAGATGGCGCATGATGCCCGGGGAAATAACTGATGAGATTGTTGTAAAGTGCAGGAAGATGGCAAAGCTTTACGGCAGAGGATGACAGGGGATGAGTATTTCTTATGGAATCGATTAATATTAAAGACGTAGCCAGAATCTGCGGAGTGGGCGTAAGTACGGTGTCACGGGCCATTAACAATCATCCGGATATCAATCCGGAGACAAAGGATATGATTATGCAGGTGGTTAAGGAGCATAATTATATTCCTAACAATAGCGCCCGCAATTTAAAACGCACTGATTCAAAGGCTATCGCGGTTTTAATCAAGGGAATCAGCAATCCCTTTTTCAGCAAGATGATCCGGATTTTTGAAAAGGAAATTCATAAGAAGAAGTACTCTTTTATCATGCAGCATGTGGATGCCGGTGAAGATGAAGTGGATGTGGCCCTTGAACTGATTAAGGAGAAGAAACCAAGGGGAATTGTATTCCTGGGTGGGTTCTTCTCACACAGTAAGGAGAAGCTGGAGCAGCTGGCGGTCCCCTTTGTGCTCAGTACCATTGGGATGACGGATTCACTGGAAGAATCGCCGTTTTATTCCTGGGTTTCTGTGGATGATTTTGCGGAAAGCTATAAGATGACGGACTACTTGTGTAAGCTTGGTCATAAGAGGATTTTAATCCTGGCAGCTACCAAGGATGATGAGAGTATCGGCAGGCTGCGTCTGGAAGGATACCGCAAGGCCCTTAAGGACAACGGAATCGAACTGGATGAAGATCTCTGTGTTTTTTCAGGGGTGGGAAGGGACTGTTACACCATGGATTACGGCTTTATGGCCATGAGCCGGATCCTGGAAGAAAAAAAGACGGATTTTACAGCTGTGTATGCCATATCAGACAGTATCGCCATCGGCGCCTGCAAGGCCATCACGGAATACGGCATGAAGATACCCGAAGACTATTCGGTGGCTGGATTTGACGGACTTGACATTGCGCATTACTATAATCCGACGCTGACTACCATAAGGCAGCCCGTGGAGGAGATGGCGGAAGCCACCATTAAGATACTGTTTGACGTGGTAAGCAATCATGCGGACCATCAGAAGCGGGTGTTTAAGGCGGAGTTAATGGAGGGTGAGTCAACCCGGAACGTAAAATAGAAAAATTCCGCATATACTGTTATCAAATCCCCTGCATGAGGTACATCATGGCGGAATGCCCTATTAACTCAGCTTCAGAGACCATTGCTGACTTTATCTACCGTTATGGAAGCCAGCAGCAATTTCCTGGTAATTCGGAAGATATTTTCTGCATGGACTTTGTAAGCACTGATTTCAGTATTATATATACCCCGCTAGATACAGTAGAACCCATATCACTAAGCAAGTTTACCTATTACAGTATCCCTGGACTGTACACACTGTTAGATAGTTCCAGCATGGACGCTTCCGGTATTTTAGCAACCCATGCATCACCTGCCCTGAGCAATCAAGGCAGAGGTGTTATAATCGGCATCATAGACACGGGAATTGACTATACCAATCCTCTTTTTCGCAATCAGGATGGAACTACCAGAATCTTGAGTATTTGGGATCAGAGCCTTCCGGAAGATAAAAGCCTCCTTCCTGCCGGCGTACCTAACCGCTATAATGCCAGCGGGGCAACCTATGGCACAGAGTACACGCGGGAGCAGATTAACGAGGCACTGGAATCTGATAATCCTCTTACCGTGGTGCCTTCTACCGATACCAACGGACATGGAACCTTTCTGGCGGGTATCGCTGCCGGAGGAGTCCTGCCTAATCAGGATTTTACAGGAGCTGCCCCGGAATGTGAACTGGTAATCGTCAAATTAAAACCAGCCAAACAATATCTGCGCGATTTCTATCTTGTCAGTAATGACGCTGATGCTTATCAGGAGAATGATATTATGATGGGCATTAAGTACCTGCGCGTGGAGGCATACAGCCAGAGAAAGCCTCTGGTCGTTCTGCTGGGAATCGGCTCCAATCTGGGCAGCCATGAGGGAACGTCCCCGCTTAATGTGATGATTCAAGATATCAGCCGAAATTTAGGAATGGCTACGGTAATTGCCGCAGGCAATGAGACTGGCCGGGGTCATCACTATATGGGTTCTGTACCCATGGGGGAAGAGTCCGTTGATGTGGAAATCCGAGTCGGGAATGCGGAATCCCAGCGTGGATTTGTAGTAGAACTCTGGGCCGCCACCGCTGATACATATTCCGTTGGATTTGTATCTCCCAGTGGTGAATCCATAGGCCGCATTCCTATCATAGGAAGAAATGAAACCTCTATTGGGTTCCTCTTAGAACCCACGGTCATTACAGTTAATTACCAGCTGATTGAGACAGGCGCAGGCAAACAGCTTGTTTTTATCCGTTTTGAAGCCCCAACAAATGGAATTTGGAGAATACGCGTGTATAATACCCAGTATCTCACAGGGCAATTTAATATGTGGCTTCCGGCCCATAACCTGATTTCCGATGAAACCGTGTTTCTGACTCCCAGCCCATATACGACCATAACCCTCCCGGGAGATTCTACCTCTCCAATCACAGTAGGCGCCTACAATCATTTAAATAACAGCATCTACATTCATTCCGGCCGTGGATATACAATAGGCGGAGTAATTAAACCGGATTTGGCGGCCCCTGGGGTTAATGTAAGCGGGCCATCGATAGGGCGCAGGAACCAAGACTCCATTCCCATGACTACCCGAACAGGAACCTCGGTTGCGGCCGCCCATGTTGCTGGTGCAGTCGCTAATCTTTTAAGCTGGGGCATTATAGAAGGACATAACATGGCGATGAGCGAAGCCACCATCAAAGCATTTTTAATAAGAGGAGCAAAACGAAATCCAGCACTATCATATCCCAACAGGGAATGGGGATATGGGGCTCTGGATTTATATGAAACTTTTTTACGGTTAAGGGAAATAAGATGAATGAATTATCAAAAGCAGCAGGTCCTTATGAATATCATGGATATGGGTGGACCTGATGGCAAGCTTTGGTTGGGGGGCTAAAAAAGTATAAGGAGCGTCAACAGCATTAAAAGACAGGGCGGCGGGCTAGATTATCTAACCAGCTGTCCTGTCTTTTAAGCGATTTTATCACTGATTTGTACAAGCTTAGAAGCGACCGGATATGAAGTGGCTTCTTTTCAGGACGGAGATATGGCAAGTGAATCGCTTGTTAAGAACCACGATTATGGATTGGCAGTTGTGGACATCATGCTGCCGGGAAAGGACGGTTTTGCCCTTCTTCCGGAACTTAAAAGCTATGGAGTGCCTGTTATCTTCCTTACAGCAAGAGGTGAACTGTCAGATAAGGTCAAAGGGCTGACAGGCGGCGCAGAGGACTATATGGTAAAGCCTTTTGAAATGCTGGAATTGCTGGTTCGTATCGACAAGATACTAAAACGCTTTCAACAGGAGGAACCGGAGATCCACATTAAGGATATCGTCATTGACCCGGAAAAAAGAACTGTAACGAGAGAAGGACAGGAAATCAGCTTAAAACCAATGGAATTCGACTGCCTGATGATGCTTGCACACAACAGGAATAAGGCATTAACCAGAAAACAGCTCCTGACCGTGCTTTGGTTACTGTTCAGAGGGCATCTGAACAGTAACCTTTAATCATGTGGGGAGCAGATAATTATTGTAAAAGTGTTTTTATCTGTGTATAATAAAATAAAAGGAGGTATATGCCATGCCATTATTAAATCGGCAATATTATACGATAGCGGATATTTATGCATTGCCAGAAGGAAAGCGAGCCGAATTAATTGAAGGTGAGATTTTTGATATGGCGCCACCAAGTCGAAAGCATCAAGAAATCGTCGCGTTTTTTACAAAGACAATTGGCAATTATATAGACAAAAATAAAGGGAACTGTAAAGTGTATCCGGCACCGTTTGCAGTTTTTTTAAAAACGGATGACAATAGCGAGGATTATGAAAATTATGTAGAGCCTGACATAAGCGTTATCTGCGATTCCAGTAAACTTAATGATAAAGGTTGTAAAGGTGCTCCTGACTGGATTGTTGAAATTGTATCCCCGTCCAGCCGGAGCATGGATTATTATCTAAAACTTTCTCTGTATCAAATGAATGGTGTTAGAGAATATTGGATAGTGGATACAGAACGAAAAATTGTTATTGTCTATGATTTTGAAAATTTGTCACCAGCCGCCCTTTATCGGTTTGACAGTACGATAAAGACACATGTGTTCCATGACTTGGAAATAAGCTTCAGTAGTATAGTGCTTGACTAATCAAGCTTTATTGCAAAAGGTCAGGCTGCTTGTCGTAATTTATCACCATGACGGGTTCTATGGAACCCGTTTTTTCAAAATTGTAAACGGTATTGATAATTTTACTCTTTTTCAGAACCTTTCTGCATATCAAAGTATAGCTGCATCATTTGTTCTGACAGCTTTCTTACCTCTGGAGCAGAAGCACGATATAAACGTAAGTGTGCCAGTTCATCTTCATTTAGCTCTGTTTCAGACAGGGTTTCATACTTTCTTGGATTATTCGTATTTCCCACAAGATAATCAATAGATGTATTGAAAAAGTTAGCAAATGCAATGATTAGTTCCAGATCAGGCTGTGCCAGGTCATTTTCATATTTCCAAACAGACTGTTGGCTGATATGGAAAAGTTCTGCAAGCTTAAACTGGCTCAGATGCCTGCTATTCCGTAGCTTTTTTAGATTTTTCATAATTGTTTACCACCTTCTGGGATTAATATTAGCAATTAAATAAAAATTATAAAAAACTTAATAGTAGTTATAGACAACAACTAAAAAGTGTTATATAATGACCAATGTAATTATGTACGTTCGGTAGTCATGTCACAGAAGAAAAGAAGAAGCCTTGTATGAGAGATTCTGTGTGACTATAGAAAAAGAGCAGGAGGAAAAGGAATGAGAAAAAAGCTTTTGTTAAAAAAGGCGGTAACGTTTTCTTTAATGGGTGTACTGGCCGTGTCACCAGTTCTGATAGCTCACGCTAATCCCGGAGCTGTATTTAGTTCCAAAATCAGTGGTGGGACACAGGATACACCGGACACGCCAGATGAACCCGATGTTCCAGATACGCCCGATGTACCAGATATACCGGATGTGCCGGATGTGCCGGACGTGCCGGATGTTCCGGACGTGCCGGATGTACCAGACATTCCGGATGTTCCAAACAATTCAGGCTCGTCGTCAGGCGGAGGTTCTAGTTCAGGAGGCACTGTAACAACCAATAGTAGTAGCGTATCATCAGCTTTAGACAGCGTTATGGTGAAGGGAGTAAAAGTGTTCACAACAGTTGCTGGCCGTTATTCAGCAAATTCAGTTGCCGGGGTTATAGTGACGACACCTTACTCGGATGTAGCCGCAGCCGTTGGCGCAGGGACGAATCAGAAGCCATTTGCTGTTATTGAGAACAGCGTGTGCGGAGAGGATTCCAAGGCATGTATGATGAAAAAGCTGGAAGAGCTGAAGTCAATTTCACCGGAGATTGTTTCGGGACCGGCGCTGGATATATGGCTTGGAATATCTGACATTAATAATAATTTTACCAAAGTAGGGAAGGCTGCCAGACCCATTGAATTTAAAATTGGCATTCCAGCTAATTTTAAAACGGATGGTTATGAATATGCATTAATCTTTGTCCAGTCAGATGGTACCACTTCAGTGATTGTTGATACGGATGATGATAGTGATACTATGACATTTTCAACAGATGTTTATGGTACATTTACTCTGGTAAAGGGACCGTCAGGTAGTTTCGCAGCTTACAGATAATTAAAATTCGCATAGGCTTCTGTGGGGAAATAGTTAGTGGGTAACTGCTAGCTATTTCTTTGCAAAAAGCTGGATTAGGATGAAAATATGAAAAAGGGAAAAGCAGAAGCATATATGGAATTTTGTTTTTTTCTGATCCTGTTATCCGTTTACATGCATGGAATAGGAAAGCTATTCGGACCAATCCGTTTTCCGGATGAATTTGGGTACTGGAGTCATGGCGCCAGGCTTCTGGGGTATGACTGGAATGAGGTTTCAGGCATCCATCCATATTATTCTTTTGGATACGGAATGCTTATGGCGCCGCTGCTTAAATGGTGTTCCAATCCCGTTGTTTTGTACAGAATAGCTGTAAGTATAAATTTCATACTGATTGTCTGGTGCTATGTGCTTCTAAAAAAGATTTTGGTAATCCTGTTTCATGCTCCTGCATATCCCTTTATGACATTGTTTTCAGGACTGGCCATTCTCTATTCATCTTTTATGGTATATGCACAGACGACACTGCCAGAAATCCTTCTTGCATTGCTGTACCTTCTGCTTATAGCCTCAGTCCTGATGTTTTTCCAAAAGCCAAGCGCTTATTACATGGGAGCAATGGCAGCAATATCTGCTGGCCTGTATTTCGTACACATGAGAACCCTTGGAATCGGAATGGCTCTATGGCTGGTGCTGGTTTGGGAAGCGGTAATAAATAAAGATATACGTGCACATGTCCTTACAGGAGCATTGGCCTATGGAATCCTTATCATAGCAGGAATGGTATATAAGAACAACTATATAGACGAAATTTATGGTGTATCAGGAGGTTCCCTGGCAGCCTTGAATGATTTCAGCGGTCAGATTGAAAAGCTGGGGAAACTGACAAATATTAAGGGGATGGCAGATTTCATCTGCTCCTTAGGCGGTAAGCTGTTTTATTTGGGAAGTGCAACCGGAGGTTTGTTTTATTGGGGAATAATGTCTTTACATTCCATGACGGCCTGCAGTATAAGGCATAAAATGGTTGCCGCGCGTTTCGTTTTACTATCAGCATTGTTTACCCTTAGTATTGTATCTTTGTTCATGATTGACACTCCGCGTGTAGATGGTGTTATATACGGCCGCTACAGCGAGATACTCCTCCCAATCTTTATTGGAACAGGGCTGACAGCAATGGTCCGCAGCCCAAGTATGTGGAAAGTGAGCTTTGGAATTATATGTTTCCAAAGTGTTATGATGTACCTTGTCAATTGGAAGATAAGTTCATCTGGTGCCTATGGTATTTACAGACATTCGATTCCGGCGGTGGCATACGCTTTGGAATTATCGTCAAACAGAGTATTCGCATTTACGAAAAATGTATATTTGGGAGGCGTGTTTTTGGGTTTAACCATGGCGGGTGTGCTGTGGATTGTGAGGCAAAGAGAACGGTTTTGGTATTTGGCCTTTTTATGGGCCGTGATTCAATGGGGGCTGGGAATGGATGTATGCGTCCAGATGAATTACAAATACAACAAGGATAATTATCAAGACATCATGATCGCAGAGCAAATAAAGGACATGGTTGGAGACTATGAAAGGATTGTTTTTCTATACTCAGATGGTTACGGATATGTGGATCTGCTTCAATTCTGTCTAAAAGAGAAATCGGTTCACGTGTTAAAAGAACCCTATGGAAGCATAGGGGATGTGACACAGGAAGATATTGTGGTGACCAGCAGACGGGATATCTTTTCAAAGGAATTAAGTCAGACCTATGGGACAAAGAGGGAGTCCGCCCATTTTGAAGTTTATTACAATGAGAAATAAGAAAAATACGATGGATAAATATATGAAGCTAATCATTCAGATGCCTTGTTATAACGAGGCGGAAACATTAAACATTGCATTGGACGCATTGCCCAGAAAACTTGAGGGAATCGATTGTATCGAATATCTAATCATAAATGACGGCAGCAGGGATGCTACCCTTCAGGCAGCCAGGCAGTGGGGCGTAAACTATATTGTGAATTTTAAACAAAATAAAGGCCTTGCGAAAGGCTTTATGGCTGGGATAGATGGATGTCTCAGCAAAGGGGCAGATATTATCGTGAATACAGATGCTGATAACCAGTATTGCGCGGAGGATATCAGCAAACTGATAGAGCCTATTCTTCGGGAAGAGGCCGATATCGTAGTGGGAGCAAGACCCATTGATAAAACAGAACATTTTTCCCCCGTTAAGAAAAAGCTGCAGCATTTTGGAAGCTGGGTAGTGAGAAAAGCTTCCAATACTCAGATTCCAGACGCGCCCAGTGGATTTCGGGCATACAGTAGAGAAGCGGCCATGAGGATGAATGTAGTTAATGACTATACATATACGTTAGAGACCATTGTACAGGCCGGCAGGGAAAAGATACCGATGACAAGCGTACCTGTAAGGACCAATGGAGAACTGCGTCCTTCCAGGCTGTTTAACAGCATATGGGGGTATGTAAAGAAATCCATGATTACAATTATCAGGGCGTATATGATGTATAAACCGTTAAAGTGTTTTACATTTCTGTGCATTCCTCCCATATTAGTTGGTGGAATGATTGGAATCCGTTTTTTGATCTTCTATTTTAAGGGCACAGGAACCGGACATGTGCAGTCTCTGATTTTGGCATGTACGTTAATTATAATTGGATTTCTCACGTTAATGATGGGACTTTTAGGTGATATACTTGCATCCAATAAGAAGTTGCTGGAAGACACCCAATATCATGTTAGGCGGATTGAATATGATATCTTACAAAATAAAAGAGAAATAAAGGAATATAGTGAAGGAACAGGTGATGCAGAGGGGGATGCCCATGAATGATAGTAAGAAACGAGTTGTTCTGATTGGCCCTGTTTATCCGTATAAAGGGGGAATTTCACATTATACCAGCCTTATGTACCGTGCTCTTTCTGAAAATTATCTGGTTGAAATGGTGTCCTACCGGCTGCAGTATCCCCGATTCCTTTTTCGGAAGGAACAAAAGGATTACAGCAATGACAGTTTCAAAATAAAAGGGACCAAATACTGGATTAACACAATGGCTCCTTGGAATTGGATTGAGTGCAGCAAAAAAATCAAACAGCTAAAGCCGGATCTGATTATCATCCAATGGTGGCATCCATATTTTACCCCCTGTTATTTGGCATTGGCCTGTCTGTTAAAAAGGTGCAGAATTCTGTTTGTATGTCATAATGTATTACCTCATGAACATTTCCCGGGAGACCGATTTTTAACCCGAATGGTACTGTCCAGAGGAAACGGGTTTATTGTCCAGTCAAAGAAAGATGCAGCGGATTTGCTTCAGATGATTCCGGAGGCTCTGTATCATCAGACCGTCCATCCCACTTATAATGCGTTTAAATTCAGTAATATAACCAGGGAAGAAAGCAGAAAACGGCTGGGTATTGATAGCGGGTACAAAGTGCTGTTGTTCTTTGGTTTTATAAGGGAATATAAAGGCCTGAAGCATCTTATAAGAGCGCTGCCCGCCGTGGTGGAATCATGTGAACAGGTAAAGCTGTTGATTGTGGGGGATTTTGGTAGTGACAGGGAGAGCTATTTGAAGCTGATTGATGAAAATTCCATGGCAGATTATATAAGAATATGTGATGGCTACATACCTGACCGGGAGGTCGAACCATATTTTTCAGCCTGCGATTTAGTTATTCTGCCTTATGAAAGCGCCACGCAGAGTGGAATCGTGCAGATTGCCTTTGGATTTGAAAAAACAGTGGTGGTTACCAATGTGGGCGGGCTGCCTGACGTGGTCCAGGATGGAAAAACCGGATACGTGGTGGAGGCTGGGAACCATACAGAATTGGCAGAGGCGATAATCCGCTATTTTAAAGAAGGAAGGGCGGAAGAATTCACGGAAAATGTACGAAAAGATGCGTATCGGTTTTCCTGGGACAGAATGGTTGAGGTGGTGGACAAGCTGGACAAAATGATAGATGGAGGTACGGGAGGATGCGTTTACTAGTTACAGGAGCAACTGGATTCATAGGGAAACATCTTACGGAAGCATTGCTGTTAAATGGAAATGAAGTGGTATGTGTAACCAGAAAGAAAATATCCGATGGAGAGTTTTCAAAACCAGTGGAGAATATCATCTGTGATTTGCGGGAGATTGAAACGATAGATGACCAGATGCAGGGGATAGATGTGGTAATACATGCGGCGGCTCAATTAGGACATTATGGGATACCTTATGAATATTATTACAAGGTGAATTATCTTGCCACATTAAAACTGGCTGAACTGGCCATTAAACATAGAGTAAAGCAGTTCATATTTTGCAGCGCGCCATTTGTGACTGGTTTGGAAGGACGGAATGTATCGGAGGATGCCCCCTATCATCCCACCAACCCTTATAGTGAAACGAAAATGCTTGCGGAACAGGCGGTTATACAACGATGTAAGAATATGATGCCATATACTATTTTAAGGCCTTGCTTTGTTTATGGAGCAGGTGATGTGAGAAGGACTGCCTTATACAGAAGCATTAAAAAGAAGAGGTTTGTTCTGACTACAAATGGAAAGGCTTACCTTCATCCTACGTATGTGTCTGATATTGTTGATGGGTTTTTATTGTCTGTTCTGAATGAAAATGCGTATAATGAAATTTTTAATTTAGGCGCAGAACAAGACTGCACGGTCAAAGAATATTTGGAGTGTATAGCTAAATATACAGGAAGCAGTCTGATTCATATGAATATAGGATATACAATGTCTGTTTGTCTGGCAAATGTGATTGATGGAATATCAAAGGTTATGTTTAAAAAAGCTGGTTTTGTTAATAAAGGTAGAATTGATTTCCTGGCAAAAGATCATTCCTGTGATATAAGTAAGGCACGCAGGGTATTGGGATACGCACCCCAAATAAATCTGGATACCGGAATCAGGCTGTCAGTTGAATGGGCAAAGGAAAATGGGTATTTATAACAGGAGGCGGACGTGGAAAAAGAGGTATTTGGCGTAATATATGAACGGTTTTCCGTGGGGCGGAAACTATCTTCATTTGGAGTGAAACATGATATAAAGACAGTGCTGGAAATGCCGGCTCACGGAGCTAAGGCCATGCCATCTATTTATTCCTTAGGATTTGGAACGTGTGCACAAAAGATTACACTGGTTAACGGCAATCCCAAATATATATCTGAGTGGAAAAAGATTGGTGCGGCGCACAAAATAGAATGGGTTCATGAAGATGACATTTTGCAAAGCTCCTTTCAGGACAAGTCCTATGATTTTGTATGGAATTTCGCATACCTTCCGACTTGTCCGGAGCCAGATAAGCTGATTGAGGAAATGAAACGTATCAGTAAAAAATATGTGGCTGTGTTCTCGGTTAACGCAGGAAATATTGGTTTTCCGGTCCACAGGCTTGTCCATAAAAAAACAGGGATTCCATGGACACATGGAGATATAAGGTACAACAAGCGCGGCTTTATAAGAAAAAGGTTAGAGAAACATGGGCTGACAATCGTGGAAACCGGTTTTGTGGATTGTCCGGTGTGGCCGGATTCTCTGGGATTTCGGGATGTGAGACTGCACAGGATGAATGTGGATTTTAACACAATGGATTGGGAAACTCCCTATACCCAGATGCTGGCTCAAAACAGATTTCCCCTATGGATAAAGCTGGTTTATCTTGTAGAAAAGCTGCCCATGCCAAAGAAGATAAAATCAATCCATTCTCATATTAATTATACCATTGCGAAAGTTGAGAAATAAATGAAAAAACAAGACTTATTTTTTATATTAGGGCCGGAATTGATTTCTTATAGGTTAAACCGTTGGTTTGGATACAAAGATTTCCAGCCCATAACATTGACCTATTCAGTGACAGCAGCATGTCAGTCAAAATGTAAAACATGCCAGATTGGAGCTATGTTCTGTCAGGATCCATCCAGAGCCAAAAAAGATTTGAGACTGGATGAGATTGAAAAGATATTTAAGAATATGAGACCGGTTTATTTTTTCAATATGAGCGGCGGAGAGCCGTTTCTCAGACCAGATTTGCCGGAAATCGTGGAACTGGCATGTAAATATATAAAGCCAAGGGTAGTACATACCCCTACCAACGGAATTATGACAGAAAGAATCGCAGAGCATACGGAAAAAATCATCAGAATCGTCCGTCAGTATGATAAAAACGTGCCTGTGACCGTCAAACCCTCTATTGACGGAGTGGGAAAATTACACGATGAAATCCGTGGTGTAGAGGGGAATTTTAACCAGCTTTTAAAGACAATTGTATCACTTAAAAGACTAGAAGATTGCTATGATAATTTTCATTTGGAATTGGGAACCGTTGTATCCAATTTTAATATTGACTATCTGGATGAAATAGAGGATTTCGTTCATGGACTGGGCGTGGAGAGTTACCGGAATGAAGTGGCGGAATGCCGCACAGAGTTTTTTAACCTGGGAGACAATATAACCCCGCCGGCGGAGGTTTATCAGAAACTGATTAAGGAATTCGCAGGAAAAGTAGAGGACAATATTGGGTCAAAGAAATCATTAGCCAAGACAACAGAAGCACTGCGTGTGGTTTATTATGAAATTGCAGGGAAGATATTAGAAACGGGAAAGCAGGTGATTCCATGTTATGCGGGAGTTTCCAATGTCCATATCAATTATGATGGAGGGGTGTGGCCATGCTGTGTTCTTGGATATGAGAAGGAGATGGGTAACCTGAGAGATTATGAGTATGATTTCCAGAAATTATGGCGTTCTCCCAAGGCTGAAGAGGTGAGAGCCTATATAAAATCTCAAAACTGCGCCTGCCCATTAGCCAATCAGGGATATTCAAATATTCTGATGCATGTACCTTCCCTGGTGAAAGCTGGCAGAAAGATGTTGGAGTTTTCCCGTAAATGAAAGGGGGAGGAATGAGCAAAAGGGTCATAAAAGCAATGGGAACTGGAGTGACTGTCGTTTCTGTATTCTTCCTTATCAGGAAGCTGTGTTCCTTTCATCTGAAGCCGGAGCAGATTCTAGAAACCGGCCGCCTGGGGTATCTAATGCTTTTGAGCTTACTGTTTGCCGTACATATGGTAATAGTGGGAGTTCCCTGGAAATGCATCACGGAATATATATCCGGAATTAAGATACCCTATCCTCTGGTAGCCTTTGTTGTATGTAAGGCAAATCTATATAAATACCTGCCCGGAAATGTGTTTCAATATGTTGGACGGAATGAAATAGCTGTGAGACAGAATATCAGCCATGGAAAGGTGGCCTTGTCAACATTTGGGGATATTCTGATGAATCTGGTATCAGTGGCTCTGTTGTCCATAATGCTCTGCAGAGGAGGAATTAGGGACATATGGTTATATTATAATCTTCAACAGCGCCTTTGGGTATTATGCTTTGGAGGTGGAATCCTAATCCTGCTAGCAGTCATTGCTGGTATCATTGGCATACAAATTCGCAGGAAGAAAGGAGACCGCCGGAAGTTACGGTTCGGAAAGAAAGTAGTGAGAGAGATTGTTCCCAGAGGTATGTTCTGTATGGCCTATTATTTCTTCCTGGGTATTTATACAGGTATTATGTTTTACTTCATCGTATCTGTCGTATTGGGGGAAAATGTATTAGTGTCACAGGTCCCGTTGCTTATGGGAGGATATCTGTTTGGATGGGCAGCGGGGTTTGTGATACCGGGAGCTCCAGGAGGGATAGGTGTAAGGGAAGCTGTCACGGTTGTAATTTTATCAGCCTCGTTTGATCAGAAGATAATACTGGAAGCGATTCTGCTTTATCGGTTTGTGAATGTGTTAGGGGATATAGGCGGATTTTTGATGGCAGATATCATATACACATTTTCAGCAAAAACACAGTAATAGCGAAGGAAGTCCCCATGCATAAGAGAAAAATAAATATAAGAAAATACAAGTATGAGATTTTTTTGTATGCCGCGTTTGTTTTAATAAACAGTATTCCATGCCTTTTTTTGACTGTACCTGTTTTTTGTGATGGATTGAATACAATCGCGGTACCGGCTTATATAAGCGGCTGTGATTGGAATGAATATCTGTATGCAGACGGGTATTATTACAAATATGGAGTAACGATTTTATATTTGCCATTATTTTATCTGTTCCGTTCCCCGATTGTGCTGTATCGGGCCATGCTGCTGTTGAATGTTTTAGCGGCAGGGGTAATTCCTGTCATCGCATATAGAATATCCATGGATTATTTGGATATACAAAAAAAGGAAAATGCATTTCTCATAGCAGGCGTAACCGCCTTTTTGCCGGCGCTAACATTGAATATAAAATACACATGGGCGGAGACCGTTCTTCTGGTCTCGCCTTGGATGATCCTCCTTCTTCTTCTGAGAATCCATGAAGATAAGGATGCCGGGAAACAGGTAAGGGACAGCATCTTAATTGCGTGTTCCTCTGTATTTGCGTATATGGCACATCAAAGAGGCATTGTGGTGGTTCTGGCCACGTTTCTGACCGTTGTATACATACGTTTTGTTCGGAAAAAGGCAAATCTGAGAATCGGAGTTTATCTGATTACAGCTATGGTTTTGCTGATTGCTGACAGGTTGGTGGACGGGCTGGTAAAGCAGTATGTATTCAATGCGGGTGTGAACACGGTAAACAGTACATTTTCCTTTTGGGATGCAAACATGTGGGAGAGATTGCTGTCCTTTACCGGCCTTCAAACCATAATAAAGATTATATACGGCTGGCTATTTAATGTGTTTACCGGCAGTGGCGGTCTTGTTTGTCTGGGGCTGTGTGTCACCTTGGTCTGCTGTTTCAGATACAAATCCAGTGAAGGGGGATACTGCATCCATTTGATTAGTGTATTTTCCCTTTTATGCTTTGTTGGTGCATTTGCCTTGGGAGGTCTTTTTTTCTTCTCCGATATTTATCTGTATTATACCGGAGAAATGGTTAGAAGATGCGACAAGCTTATTTATGGAAGATATCTGGAGTCTTCCATATCGATACCGGTGTTAATGGGCATGTATTTTTTTCTGGAGAAAGGCTCTCTTTTTATAAAACGCAGAAGATATATCTTTTTAATCATGGGCTCGGTATATTTATTTTTTCTTGTTAATATCGCAGGTAAGGTGAATGGGGTGGTTGCATGGCCCCATAATACGATGACTATTAATATATTCTGCAATCTGGCCCAGTGCAGACATGGATACGGTGCTATCCGTAATCTGGCCCAGGGGCTGACCGTCTATGGTGCATTGGCTATCGTAATTCTTATGTCAATATTCGTATTTCATAAAAAGCAGAGAATGGCTTGTATGGGATTGATAGCTGTTTTTATTTCAATCTTTGTTTGGAGTTCCTATAATGTGATTTACCGGATGGACAAATATGAGATAGAGAACATGGAAATGACAAGAAACCTGGTAAAAGGTCTTGAGCAGCTTCCAGAGGATTACAAAGTAATTTTTTTGGACGATGAGATTACCAGAAGCTCCTATCAGTATATGTTCCGTGATTACTATATTGTGACAGGCAGGGATAATAATAGGACACAGATAAAAGATATGATAATCGTCTCTCCCAAAGGAGTGATAAATGAGGAGTTGGACCAGGGAGACTATTTTGAATTAGTGGATATGGAAACAGAAAGTCCGGATTACCATTTGTATATCAAGGGGCGGGGCATGAATCAATGGATGAACCAAAATGGAATCCGGACAAAACAGCTGAAATCAGGGGGAAGGGGACAGTGAATACATACGCAGTGATTATGGCCGGAGGAGGAGGGAGCCGTTTTTTGCCTCTTAGTCTTGGGAATGCAGCCAAAGAGTTATTAAGGAGAATATGCTTATGAATATTGCAGTTGCAGGGTTGGGGTATGTTGGACTAGCCAATGCTGTTCTTTTGGCACAACATCATAAGGTCACAGGCGTGGACATTATGAAGGACAAGGTCGAATTAATAAACAATGGTTGTTCACCGATTGAAGACAGGGAATTAGAGCGGTATCTAAAAAAAGGAAATTTAGATCTTAAGGTCACGACAGATGGAGAATCAGCTTATAAAGAAGCTGAATATGTGATTATCAGCACGCCTACCAATTATGACCCGGTTAAAAACTATTTTGATACTACTACAGTGGAAAGTGCCATAAGCCAGGTCAAGGCTGTAAACCCCAATGCCATAATTGTTATCAAGTCAACCGTTCCTGTGGGCTATACAGAGGAGATTCGTAAAAAGCTGAATTATAGAAATATCATGTTTTCACCCGAGTTTCTGAGAGAAGGAAAAGCCTTATACGACAATTTATATCCTTCCAGAATTATTGTGGGAACAGAGTTAAATGACAGAGTCCTGCTAAATAAAGCGCATCTGTTTGCAAATATGCTGGAGAATGGGGCCCGGAAGAAAGAAATTCCAGTGCTTCTCACCAATAGTACGGAAGCAGAAGCAGTAAAGTTGTTTGCCAATACATATCTGGCGCTGCGGATTTCATTTTTTAATGAACTGGACACTTATGGAGAGGCAAGGAATTTAAATACCAGACAGATTATTGAAGGCGTATGTCTCGACCCAAGAATAGGGAATCATTATAACAATCCCTCCTTTGGATACGGTGGATATTGTCTGCCTAAGGATACAAAGCAGCTTCTGGCGAATTATAAAGATATTCCGGAACAGTTAATAAGGGCGATTGTGGAATCCAACCGTATACGAAAGGACTTTGTAGCCCAGAGGATATTGGAAAGGGTGGGGAACAAAGTGTATGAATCAGAGGGATGCACGGTAGGAATTTTCCGCCTCACCATGAAAGCAGGCTCGGATAACTTCCGTCAATCGTCCATACAAGGTGTTATGCGCCGTCTCAAAAGGCATGGAATAAGGATGATAGTATATGAACCTGCATTAAAAGAAGGTCAGTTCTGTGACTGTCCGGTAGAGAAATCATTGGAGGATTTTAAGGAAAAATCGCATATTATTATAGCCAACCGGTATAGTGACGAATTGGCTGATGTGATGGAAAAGGTTTATACAAGGGATATTTATTATAGGGATTGAAATTAGTTTAAAATCAGAGTGGCAATGGATTATACGAGGAAGCGACAGAAGCAGAGTTTTCTATGGAGTCAGACCATCTCATTGCATATAGCTGTGAAAACTATGATGGATATCGGTGGCGGAATAAGTGGTTTCCACAAAAGGGTAAGGATGGAAACTTATAAAGATGGAAACTTATAAATAGGAAGAAGAGCAGTGTATGTATGAGAGTATATACACTGCTGTATTTTTATTTCGGTATATTGTATAATGGAGTTAGATGATTAGGTGGCTGAAATTGTAATTTAAAAGGTGGTTTAAAATGGACATTAATGAACTATACAACATATATCAAGGAAATCCGGAGAAATTTAAAAAGATTGTATTGTATCGCAACCTTCTTGGCTCGCCAATTTCATATAATTACAAAGATTCAGATTTAGAATCTTTAGTACAGATGATAATGTCAATGGATGAAAAATATGAAACAGACTTTGGATTTATGATGATGGAACTGGGGTTGGCTTATGAGGCTATTTATAGTAACATGAAAAAAAATAATGCTGCCAGAGAAAAGACGGAATTTATGAACTATCCATTGGATTATCAATTGAGGGCATTAATTTCGTTTTTTGAGGATCAGCATAAACTTGGTATTGAGTTGAATGACATAGATGGTAAAAAGCCATTCACAGGGATAAAGCATTTGGTTGCAAATGTAGAATCTGAAATCTATCCTGGTATGAGATATTCAACATCACAGAATAGTGAAAATCTAATAGAACTGATAGATTATTCAATTCCTTATTTATATTATTATGACAGTAATTTTGAAAAACCTTGCGATAATCTAACATATGAGCAATGTTTGCGATGTCCGGATATTATGGAGTTCGTTCATCATTCAAATTTTTGTGAATTAGCAAACGGATTATGGTCCCTTTATATATATAAAGATTACTCTGTTAAACTTGGAAAAACGGATACAGATGATGATATTATAGTTTTCGCGCCCAATTCCAATGAAGCGAGTTTAATTGATTTTGTTGCAGGAATACGCAGAGAGGCCAGAAGATTCCAAAATAGTATTGATTTATTGATATCAAATCAAAATAGAATAATTTATGGAAATAAGTTTATAATACGCCTTGCCAAGAGAATAAAGTTGGATTTGTGGAGAAGCATTTTTGAACTGGAATTGGAGGTCTACCTGCGTTGTAATTTATCTGCTAACTGCACAATGAAAATTATAAAGCAGACGGATATTTTTCCAGCCTATTTAAGGCAAACATTACCATATGGTAAATTGAATGATTTCCTAGAAGTTCATGAATTTTTATTGACAATGAGTGAAATATATTCAAATATCTTAAATCATAATTGGAAAGAAATTGAACGTGATCGATTTAATTATCTATGTCCAGTAGTTGATATTGATTTGTTAATCAAAAGTTTTTCACGATTATATGGCAAGAGTTTAAATACGGCTGCTAAGCTGGTGGAGTGGTTTATATATTATCCGCAACGCGGGAAAGAGGGCGATTTATTCTCAAAACCGTTGGTTCAAATAAGTGGTAAAAGGGTTTTATTTGCCCCTAATTTGATTCAACAAATTAATATAACCCGGATGCTTGAGCAGATTATGCTGGATTATAAAATAAAGCGGGCGGCAATCGGAGATGAGTATGAATCCTATTTAAGAAATCAATTGTCGCAGTCTTCCTTATGGAATGTCTATACAGATAAGATAGAATTTAAATCATCTATAGGAAATACAGATTTTGATGTTATAGCTTTATTTGATAATCATGTTGTGATAATTGAAATAAAGCATCTGGTGACACCTTACGATCCCAAACGTTACTATGAAGACCGCCAAGAGATAAAGAAGGCCATAAAACAGCTTAAACTAAGAAAGCAGGTTTTATTAAGGGATTGGGCATTGATTAGAGATATAACCAAAGGATTTCTTCCTCCTGAACCTTATCCGGAAGAACGAATGATTCAATTGGTCTGCACGAATATAGATAGCTTTACATCGCTGGAAATTGATGGCATAAGAATTGTCGATGAGTCCGTTCTAATCAGGTTTTTTTCTGACAATGGCCAGTATGTAAAGATATGGAGTGGGTCGAAGATTTATAAAAAAGAGAAAATATGGGAAAATAGCCAACCAACCATCGATGATTTCAAGAGATATATTGCTTCTCCGACTGCGGTGAAATGGTATAGGGAGGTTGTAAAAAGAAAAAATTTAACAATACCAAGATATGGAGAAGGAGATTATCTTGGCACGGTAAATTATATTTGTAAGTAGGTAATAATCAGTATCTGCAAATTTCCATCCACATTTGATAAGATAAGTTCAAATGATGGAGGTGATACCAATAAATACGAATGACAATGTAACCTCAAAGGCTGACCTTTGGGCAGACCGGTTCCATGCTTTCCAGGAAAGCGGTTTATCCCGCAAAGAATGGTGTCAGCAGAATGGAATCCCACAGTCTACACTGGGTTACTGGATCCGAAAGCTCCAGTCAGAAGCAGCTGAGACAGAAAGTGCTTCTGATCCGGTGTTTGCAAAGCTCCCTTCGGAACATGAACTCCATTTCAGTACAGCAGGTACAGGAAAACCTCCTGTGATGATCTGTCTCCCGGAAAATATCCGGATTGAAGTTGCTGCGGACTGTCCAGCCAGACTGTTGACTGCCCTGCTTCAGGCCTTAAAGAACTATGCTTGATTTTTCCGGAAGTACTACGGTCTATCTGGCATGTGGCTGCACGGACCTCCGGAAGAACTGCACTGGTTTAGCGGAGAGTATGAAAAAAAGTCTGTAAATTGAGATCTTCTATGATAAGTTAATGAGAAAGGTAGGTGGATGTCGTGACCACCTACCTTTACTATACGGATGCTTTTGGATTCTGTCAAGATGTATTGGAAAATCCCATCAAATTATGGTACACTTCTTACAGGAAAACATCAGGAGGTGTGCCATGAAGCTAAAAACAGACGATCCCTTTGTACCTGAAGATATCAGGGCAAAGATCAATGGACTGCAGTCCCTGCTGGATCATGCAGCCGACTTATACAGTGATATCTATAGCTGGTATGACAGTGAACTGAAATCCTATGACCCGAAAGCCACCGCAGACGATGAACTGTTTGACCCTGGCACAGGGACTGTTGTGGAGGGGATCGATTACCTGTCTATCATGGAATCCCTGTCAGAGCTGCAGACAGCCAACGAATGTAAAATGCAGAGGGATTAACCTTGTGTCCCATCGGCCTGGCCTCTGGCGATGTCTTCCCGTATCAGGGCCTTGATGGCCCCTTGGACGGAAGTGTCCCTGCCATATTTGTGCTGTCTGACCCAGGCCAGGATATCTGCATCTGTCTTCATATTCAGTTTTAACTTCACCTGTACAGTATTATAGCTGTCGTACCTGTCCTGAGCATCGTATTTTGAAAATCCATACATGGAAAGCTCCTTTCCGGATAGGTGTACACCTATGCCTGTGCGCTCTTATTCCGGCAGTCTGCCTTCGTACATAATGGACAGTTCCCCATAGACCTGCCCCCAGTTGCGGATGGGCATGGTCCACTTCTTCGTCGCCTCGAACGTGGCCAGGTACAGAGCCTTTAAGAGCGCCGTGCTGCCCGGGAACACGCTCCGCTGGCGGTTGAGCTTCCGGTAGGTAGAGTTGAGGCTCTCGATCGCGTTGGTAGTATAGATCACCTTCCTGACCTCCATGGAAAACTTGAAGATGGGGGATACCACATCCCAGTTGTCATGCCAGCGTTTCATTGAGTTGGGGTACTTTGGCGTCCACTTTTCCGTCACCTTCTCCAGCGCCTCCAGCGCCTTTTCCTCGTTTGCGGCATGGTAGATGGTTTTCAGGTCCGTGGCAAATGCTTTCCGGTCCTTGTCGGAGACGTATTTCAGCGTGTTCCGTACCATATGTACGATGCAGCGCTGCTGCTCCGTCTTCGGGAATGCCGCCGTTATGGCTTCCTTAATGCCCGTGAGCCCGTCCGAGCAGAGAATGAGGATATCCTTCACACCGCGGTTCTTCAACTCGTTCAGAACGCAGAGCCAGTACTTGGAGCTTTCATTCTCCCCGATCTGTATGCTCAGGACTTCCTTTTTACCTTCCAGCGTAAGGCCGAGGATGACATAGGCGGCAAGCTTGCGGATTACCCCGTCCTCCCGCACGGAATAATGGATTGCGTCGATGTAGACCACGGGATAGACTTCCTCCAGCGGGCGGTTCTGCCAGTCTTCAATCTGCGGCAGTATCTTGTCCGTCACGTCCGAGATGAACCCTTCCGAAGCCTCAAAACCATAAATGTCCATCAAGGTATCCGAGATTTGGCGGGTTGTCATGCCTTTTGCATACATGGATATGATCTTCTGGTCAATGCCGGAAATGTCCTTCTGGCGCTTTCTTACCACCTGGGGTTCAAACGTGGACTTCCTGTCCTGGGGCACCTGGATGTCCATGCTCCCGAAGCTGCTGTTGATCCGCTTGGGCTTGTAGCCATTGCGGTAATCATCCGAATCCGACCGTTCTGACCTCCCATAGCCGAGATGCTCATCCATCTCCGCTTCCATCATCTCCTTCAGGGTGCTCCCCAGCAGGTCTTTGAGGGCTTCCTGGATATCCTCCGCAGTCTGGATGTCATACTCTTCCAGGAGCTGATGGACGATGTTCCTTTTCCCCTCCGTCATGACTACTTTGTGTACGGGCTGTTTTTCTCTTCTTGCCATAATAATAGGCCTCCTTATGATAATAGATTTTATCATAGAAGACCTAATGCTTAATAGCTATTTACAGAAAAACTTTCATACTCTCGTTTAGCGGCCATCATCAAACTGAAATTCCATCTCGATCCGTACTCCCGCTGTATGTTCGCGTTCTGCAATCGCAGGCGCACATTGCTCAAGATCCTTCAGTGGGACGGGTCAGGGTTTTGGATCCTGATGAAACGGCTGGACCGCGATTCCTTCCATTGGCCTGACACACCGGATGAACTGCAGAAAGTTACGCTGAAAGAGATCCATTGGCTGTGCGATGGTTTATCCCTGAACCCCAGCGGCGCATTTGAAGAACGTCACCCGAAGATCGTCATATGAGCCCGGATCCTGTCAATTCGCAAAAAGCCAAAAATCACTTTGTTTTGGGCGGATTTTCCTCCGTCCCGGAATGCAGTTTCCTATAGGAACGGAATGCTTTTTCTGGTATACTTTCTGGCAGAGATTTCAGAAAGTTGAGGCTGTGTTATGGATCCGCTTTTTACAGAGGAACAACTGAACAAGATGAGCAGGGAGGATATCATCTCCCTGATGAAAACCATGCAGGAGCATTATCAGAAACAGGAAACAAAGATCCAGATCCTCGAAGAAAAAACAAAGGAACTGGAATTCCTGAATGCGATGCTTTCTGACCGTCTGACTCTTGCGCAGCGGAAACAGTTTGGCCCATCCAGCGAAAAATATGCGGATGGCTATACGCAGCTGAACCTTTTTAACGAGGCAGAGCAGGAAGCAGAGCCTGATGCGCCGGAGCCGGAAATGGAGGAGATCCATCCGTCTTCCTATAAAAGAAAGAAACGTTCCGGCAAAAAGGAGGAAGATCTTTCCGCCTTTGAGACAACGGAAGTAATTGAGTATAAGCTGACCGGCGCGGACCGAAACTGTCCGGACTGCAATACCAAATATAAAGTCGTGACAAAAGAGACGGTGAAGCGCCTGAAGTTTGTCCCTGCACGGTTTGAAGTGGCGGAGGAGGTCACCTATGTTTACAGCTGCCCAAAATGCGGGGCCATGAAACGTCCGGAAAAGGCGCCTTCCCTTCTCAAAGGCAGTGTGGCAACACCATCCCTGGCGGCAGGCATCATGAACGCAAAGTATGTGGGCGGCATGCCCCTTGCGCGTCAGGAACGGGAATTCGCCCGTTACGACCTGAACCTTTCCACAAAGACCATGGCGAATTGGATCATCCAGTGTGCGGACCGGTATCTGCAGCCGCTTTATGAACTGATGAAGGAAGAATTCCTCCGGAGCCGATACGCTCATGGGGATGAAACCCGTGTTCAGGTGATCGATGAGCCGGAACAGAAAGGTTCCACTCAGAACTGGATGTGGGTCTATCTCACTGATGAATACAGCGGCTCACCCCGGATGGTCCTCTTCCAATACGAAAGAACCCGGGCGGGATATCATCCGGTGGAATTCCTTGGGGATCAGTACCAGGGATATTTCACCTGCGATGGATACCGGGCATACCACAGCCTTCCGGAAAGGATCACCGTGACAGGATGCATGGCCCATGCGAGGCGCAGATTTGATGAATCCCTGACCGTTTTGAAAAAGGACTTTACCAAAGAGCAGCTGAAGGAAACAACCGCATATCAGGCAATGGAACGGATCGGGATGTTCTATAAGATCGAAGAGATGATCCGTGACAAGTCACCGGAAGAAAGGTATGAAGAGCGTCAAAAGCAGGCAAAGCCGCTTTTAGAGGCTTTCTTCGAGTGGCTTCATACCCTGGAGGATGCTGTGGACAGATCTTCTAAGATCGGAGAGGCGGTCCTGTATACGCTGAACCAGGAAACCTATCTGAAAAGGTATCTGGAAGATGGCCATCTGAGTATTGACAATCTAGCTGCAGAGCGGGCACTGAAAAATTTTGCCATAGGGAGACGCAACTGGCTGTTTGCCAAAAGCATCCGCGGGGCACAGGCCAGTGCGACTGTGTACAGCATCACAGAAACTGCGCTTCTGAATGGACTGAAGCCATACAACTATCTCACATATGTGATGGAAAAGATGAAAGAACTCGGTGCGTTTCCGGCAAAGGAAGAAATGCTGGAGCTTCTCCCATGGTCCTCCAATCTGCCTGATGATTGCCGCAGCAAACTTAAAAAGTAAAAAACAGATCTTCCCCCGGTAAGTGCTGGGGGATTTCTTATTTTGTCAAGATACGGATTATTACTTACCCTTGATCTTTGACAACTTCATACTGCTTTGCATGCGGCGATTTGAACCTGCGCAGTTTACTGCTGACGTTATCCATATGCTCCTGAAGATCTTCAAGCTGTCCGCTGATGTCATCCATGGCGATCCTGATATCCCCATGGAGCAGTTCTATGGAATTGAGGGCTTCCTCCAGTTCGTCCCGGATGTCCATGTATTCCTCCAGCAGATCCAATACGCCGGACTGGCGCATGCGGTCAGCAAAGGTCTCTGCCGGGCGATGTTCTTTGTTCTGAACCATCAGGCCTCACCTCCCAGCATCTCATGTTCGAGGACAAACCTTACCTGATGTTCGTCCGTGAGACGCTTTCCCTGCTGGCTGGCGTACATCAGACAGCCGTTACAGATCCGGTTGATGCGCCTTGGGATCCCCGTGGACTCGCGGAAGATCTCGTCCATGGCCTTATCGGTAAAGATATCCTGCCTGCCTCCGGCATACGCAAGGTGGGAACGGATATATCTTTCCGTCTGCGCACGGTCAAGATGGGGCAGGATGCAGCTTAAATCAATCCGCTGCCTGACGGCCGCATACCGCTGGAGCCGGAGTTTATCCCACAGCTCCGTCTGCCCGACGAGCACGAGTGCCATAGGGCTCATAGAATCGAATTTATAATTCAGCAGGAAGCGGAATTCCTCAATGGTCTCTTTTTCCAGAAGGTGTGCTTCATCCAGGATGCAGACGACTTTCCTGCCCTGCACGCCGCGGATGATCTCCACCTCCTTCTGAAGCTGCCTCTTGGCATCGCCGCGGTAGAACTTTGATTCCACGCCCAGCTGGTCGAGCATGCCTTTGTAGAACCATCTTGGGGTCAGTTTGGAGTCCGACAGGTAGAGGAAGATATATTCCTCTTTGGGGAGCGTCTCCACAAAACGGCGCACCAGCGTTGACTTGCCGCACCCGGCATCCGCCGTCACCACGGCGAACAGCTGGCGGTCTGCCACATAAGACAGGCGCCCAAGGGTGTCCGCCATCGCCGGTGACTCATACAGCATCCCCGACGGGATATCGCGCACGAAAGGGAGACGCTGCATTTCGTAAAAAGCTTTATACATTGCTGCCACCATCCTTCCTGTACTGTCCGAAAGAGATGGCATCTGCCATGTGCTTTTTGGATGCTGCGCTCTTCTTTTCCAGCGCCTCCAGCATACGGGAATTATCCGGCTCCGTTTCCTGCATGGAAATCGGCAGGGGGTCTTTTTTATCACAAAACGGCCTCATTTCGAGCGGCTTTGCGGTAAACGGTTCAATCCCTTTATGGCGGATCGTGATGGTTTCCGGCGAAGCAGGGTCATAGGAAATCTCCACCCGGAAACCGATAAGGGACGGTTTTGTCTCATATTTGCGGCCCTGAAAGCTGATACAGCCGCCCTTGTCAACAAGGCGTTCTTCATGATGGAGGAACGCTTCCGCCACTACGGATGTATCCAGGAACTTTAAAGGCCGGCAGTCCCGGTTCCACTCCTGGAGAGGGGTGATCCCTTCTGGTGGGACGGGCATGCCAAGGCTCTCATAATACTCCCGGATGCCCTCGTGCGGCTGCTTATGGTAGTATTCCTCCAGGTAGTTTTTCCAGTGCCGGTTAAGCTCTTCCAGTGTTTTGACCTTATGGATCCGGGCCTCCCTGAGAAAAGCATCGACCACCTGATGGAATTTTTCTATTTTCCCCTTTGATTTTCCGCTGCGGACTTTTGCGTGCCGAACCGTAATCCCAAGTCTGGCAAGGGAGAATTTCAGCTGTTTTGCCACATACTGCGAACCGTTGTCAAAGTATACGGCATCACAAGCCCCGGCCTTCAAGAGGACGTTCCGGAAGGTATCCTCCACGATGCTTTCCTCCTGGTTGTCATAAAACCGGGAATGGACCAGGTATCTGGAGTGGTCATCGATGGCGGAGGACAGATATGTCTGCACCATCGCCCCGTTTTTCCCTATGGGGAGCTTACACCCATACTTGATATCAGCCTGCAGCATCATCATCCTGTTGGGCTTGCAGAAACGTTTGGACGAGCTTTCGCGTGCGCTTGCGTATGTCTGCATCTGTCTCGTGCCGAAACCGGCTTTATAAAGGTGACGCTGCAGGGTAGGGCGCTTGAGTACGCCCGGCTCCGCCCAGCCCTCCTGCTCCAGGATGAAGATGATCTGCTCCACGCTCCGCCTGGGTACTTCCTTCCTCAGTTGGATTGCCTGCTCCACAATCTTCCGGTAATTATCCGGCAGCCTCCCGGAGACAACCGCCTGAGCCGGCACGACGGGTTTGAGACCCTCGAAGCCTTTTTCTTCATAGGCGGCAAGGTACCGGAAGATGGTACGCTCGGATAAGCCTGACTTTGAGGCTGCTTCTTCCCGCAGCTGGCTGCGTTTGGCGGGATCCAGGCTCTCATCAAGCAGTGGCGCGATCAAGGTGTAGCGTGAGAGCGCCTCGTTATCCCTCCCGTTTAAATCTTTTTTGATTGTCTGCATGGTATGCACCTCCTTTTTGGACAGCATACCGCAGAAAGCGCTGACAGCCAAAACAAAGTGGGTGCATATAAGATGTCCTCAGACGGATACCAGGAAACCGCCTGAGTTATAGACCATGCGCAGGACAGCGGGAAGCCACCTGTCACAGGATTTCCTAATTGTTTCCAAAATGGCCGCGCCGGCCAGTCCGGGATTCCTTAAGAGGCTCATAGCCTGCCGACAGTAACCTTCTGTCCGGGAGAAGTTTGCCATAAGCCAGTGGTGCCACCGCCGTATGGTTTCATCACAAGGATAATCCTCGTTCATGGTATCCTCCGGCATGATATCACCATCCAGCACGGCAGCGATAAGGTCGGAGCCATAATGCTTATAAGGGACGAGCTTATCAGGGAGAAGACTGTGAAGCCTCCGGCAGCCCTCATTGTCACACCGTCTCCGCTCAATCATCAGCCACACCACCTGTCCGCCATCCAGCTTCATGATTCGTGGTTTCCAGTCACGGTGGCTGACAGGGGACCGGCATATGGGGCATATACAATTTTCGTTACAATGGATAGTAATTACGCCATCCCCCTTGTCAGATTCCGTGTACTCTGATACAATAATCATGGTTTTATCATGAGTCTCAGAGGACACAACTTAGCGGGAGGGTCTTCTGGGACTTTCTCTTTCTGTAGAATGTTCATTGACATTATACAGAGCAAGTCTCTGACATTCAAGCAGAGCAGTATGGATGACAAATTAGCTTAGCAACAACATCAAGAGGCCAGAGAGGGGATTCTGAATGGAGAAGAAGATTATACGGAAGAAGATTTAAGATTGTGGGAATAGGGAAAGTATTAATGTTAAAAGACGTGATATTTTTGATACAGCCTAAAGTGCTAAATGAATTAATTGGCACATTAGCAGAAAAGCCATCAGCAATAAGAAAAGGTCTTTGTGTAATACATTTATTGATTGTTTCGAAGATGGGGTACTTAGAGGGAAAAGTAAAGAAATAAATTTTGATCCAGTAAAAAGTATGAAGAAAAAGAAACCACTGAATCAGATAATCTATTTGCCAGATTATTTTACAGGAACCATATCTCAGTCATTTCAAAAAAGAAGTAGATTCGGAAATCTTATACTGGGATTTTGGAAAAAAATTAAATAAAAATATAAAATTGCAAATAGAACAGATGCTAAACTATGTTGTAAAAACGGTTAAAGACAAAGAAGGGAGGCGAAACAGGTACTTGCTCCTTTTAAAGTATCTGCTTTGTTATGCAGAGAGTTCGGGACTTCAGGATATTCTAAAAATGGAGACAACTCAAGAAGAGGAATTTGCTTCATTGTTAAGAAAACAGATGGGAGGATATAATGTAAACGCTACAAATTTTATTGCATTTTGTAGAAAAAGATTATTTCTGGAAGCGAAAGAGATTGATTGGGAAGCTAATGTCTGGTATGTGGAGAAATTAAATATCGCTCCTGAAAGATACAGTCTTAGCAGCACAATAGAAAGCTTCTCCTTTTTAGATATTCAACTGGAAGATAATCGAAAGATGCTTCAGGAGTATTTGAAATATCTTTTTACGGTTACGAATCTGAATCTGGGTACAATACGCATAAAACAAACCTATATAAAAGAATTTCTTAAATATTTAGAGGAGCAGGAAAAAGCAATAACAAGGATAAATGTTAATTCAGTAAAAGAATATTTCGAAAAACTGAGCACACAGAGGATCAGTCCTCAAAGCTACAATAATAAGATACGGGAAGTCATAACATTTCTCCAATATCTACAGGTGACGGAGCATATAGATTATTTCAAGGTGCCTGTTTTCTTTTATAAAAAGAAAAGTTATCCTAAAGATCATGAGATCAGGGATTTGGATCAGAAACTGGATTTACTTATGCTCCATCTTTCAGAATTCCCTGAACAGCTGCGTATCATGAGTCTGATTCTATTGTATACAGGCATTGATAAAGGAAAGCTGTTCTTGCTGAAAAATACAGATTTTTATTATGAGAATGAAGATAGCTGGATGAGGGTGCCGGGGACAAACAGAAGTGTTCCTATACCGGATATCTTACACTTGCTTGTTTTGAAGTATTCAGAAAAGAATCATATAGACATAGAGGGACTGCTTTTTCTAAACAGGGATAAGAAATACACAGCAAGGAGTTTTGAAGAGGTAATTACGAAACAATGTATGAGAGCTGGCATATTGGAGGGTGAATATGTCTTTAAAGGAAATGGATATCAAAAAGAATTATGTAAAGCATTTTATCGAAATGGCACTTCGATTCAGGCAATTAGGGAGTACATGGGCTATTCTACGGATGAAACAGTAAAGAAATATATTGGATGGGTTGACGAGGAAGTGGCTAGCAAGTCGGCCGAGTTCTTTCAGCAGGAAGAAAATGGTCTGGGAGGGAAGCTGTTGATGGCAAAGTACAATAAAATGAAAGAAGCGAACCAGCAGGAAAGTGAGAAAAAGATACAACTTGCTATTGCTGAGATTCACAGGACTGTGTCAGAGGGAAATCCATTATCAGTATCCAATCTTTCCAGAAATACAGGATTGTCGAAAGGATTCTTTTATAAGAATGAGCAAGTGAGAAACATATTAAATGAAGAGAAAGAAAAACAGGATCAAGGAACACTTGCCCGGATCAAGAGAGAGGTGCGAGATAAAAGCCTGGAGAAACAGGTAGAGTTATATCAAAGGGAAATGGAAAGGTTGTTGGATGAAAACGAAAATCTGAAGAGGGAGAACCGGAAATTGGTTAGAGCGTTGAATAAGCTGCAATAAGGAAGCTTCAAAATAATCAAGGGATATCATGTAAGAAGAGAAGAATGGGACTTAGGGAAAGAATTATGCCTTTTTCACACAGAATAGAAGGAAGTGTGTACGGTGTTAAAATACTGATAAATAAAGGGAAATTTACTTTGATACAAGTTTTCATACCCCATCTGGTGGTACGTAGCTCCCACCATCATTAACACATTCCTGGAAAGCTATGACTTCTCAGGCAAGACAGTGATTCCCTTTGCGACTTCCGGCGGCAGCGGCATGGGTGACACGGACCGGGTATTAAAAGACTGCTGTTCCCGGGATACCCGCTGGAAACAGGGCAGACGGTTCGGCAGTGTGAAGGCCGCTGATCTTAAGTCATGGGTGGACGGCCTTGGATTATAGGAGGAAGCACAAAGATGGCATATTTAGGTGAGGAAATAAAGAAGCTGGGTTTTGGCCTGATGAGGCTGCCGCAAAAAGACGGCGTAATTGACATAGAACAGACGAAACAAATGACAGATTTGTTTCTGGAGGCAGGCTTTACCTATTTTGATACGGCATGGGCCTATGCAGGCAGCGAGGATGCCATCCGCCAGGCATTGGTAGAACGGTATCCCCGCAGCCGGTTCCAGCTGGCGACCAAGAACGCTGCATGGATTAACTGCAGGAGCAGGGAGGAAGCAGCTGCACAGTTTGACACTTCCTTAAAGCAGACAGGAGCCGGATATTTTGATTTTTACCTGCTGCATAACCTGGGAGAGAGCCGAACCCATTTTTTCGATGACTATGATATGTGGGGATTTGTTCAGGAGAAAAAGGCGCAGGGTCTGATTAAGCATGTGGGATTTTCCTTCCACTCAACGCCTGAGGAGCTGGATGAACTGTTGACCAGGCATCCGGAAATGGAATTTGTCCAGCTTCAAATCAATTATGCTGACTGGGATTACCCGGCCGTGCAGTCCGGACGATGCTATGAGGTGGCCAGAAAGCACGGAAAACCAGTGGTAATCATGGAGCCTGTAAAAGGCGGTATGCTGGCCAATCCGCCGGAGTCTGTCCTGAACATTCTGAAGAAGGCAGAACCGGACAGGTCGGCTGCGTCCTGGGCCATCCGTTTTGCGGCCGGTCTGGAAGGCGTTATTACTGTGCTCTCCGGTATGAGCAGCCTGGAGCAGATGGAGGATAATCTTTCCAGCATGAAGGATTTTAACGGCCTGACCCCGGAGGAGCAGAGGACACTGGATGCTGCACACAGGGAGATTAACCGGATTCCCCTGATTCCATGCACTACCTGCAATTACTGCGCCAAGGTATGTCCCAATAACATTGGCATATCCGGTTCATTTACAGCCATGAATTATCTGACCCTTTATAGGGATAAGGCGGCTGCCGCTCATCAGGAGGACTGGCTGGTTGGAGGGCATGGAAAAAAGAAAGCCGCAGAATGTATCAAATGCGGCAAGTGTGAACAGGTCTGTCCCCAGCATATTGCCATTCGGGAAGAACTGGCAAGGGCGGCGGAGGCACTGTAACTTTTATAGGTCCAACTGTTTCCGGCCAACTGTTTCCGGGCCGGCCTGCAGGTACATACCTGCTACAGACGGAGCACGCCGATTCCCACCAGACCGGGGCCGGTGTGTACGGCCAGGGAAGCAGTGATGGCTTTTTCCATAATCAGGCGTCCTTCCGGGATGCGGGCAATCAGCCGGGGCCTCAGTTCATCGGACGCCTCCTGTCCCTGGCCGTTCAACAGGGCGGTCAGGCAGGGGCGGCCGCCGGCAAAGGAACTGGCTTCCGCCAGCAGTCTGGAGAGTCCCCGCTTTGCGCCACGTATTTTCGCAGCAGTGTAATATACCCCGTCATCATTGCAGGAGATGATGGGCTTAATGTTTAGGATGCTGCCTGCCGCAGAGGTGACCAGACCGATTCGGCCTCCCCTGCGCAGATAGGTCAGCGTATCCATGTAATAGAATACCTTGGAATCCTTAACTTTTCCGGGAAGCATTTCTTTCAGTTCATCAAAGCTTTTCCCTTCTTCTAACTGCATCCCGGCCCATACAGCCAGGATACCGGCCCCAAAGGATATGTTTCTGGTGTCCAGCACAAAGGAAGTCAGGTCCTTTTCATCTCCCAGAACACTGGCAACCGTATTATATGTACCGCTTAAGCCGCTGGAAATACAGAATGCCAGCACATGAGTATAACCCTCTGCCTTGATTTCTTCAACCATATCTTTCACATCCTGGGGACTGGGTGTTGAAGTGGCGGGAATTTCGCCCGGAAAACGCTGATAAATGGCCTCAGGAAGGATGTCCACGCCGTCAATATAATCCCGTTCCGGATAAATGATATGAAGGGGCATCACCTTCATGTGAAATCTCTGGACTATCTCATGGGATACGTCGCAGCCAGAGTCAATTAGAATAACAGTTTTCATACAACACCTCCATACGTAGTATTAAATACTATATATAAAAGTATCTCATAACACAATGCCTGTGTCAACATGAAATTTGCCTCGCATTGTTCCCGATGCCAATAAAAATAAAGGGGATATGCGGGAGGAATACCACGGCTATTTCAGTCATGTGCATAGATAAAAACAATTTCAGATAAAAGAGTATAAATATAAGCTATTTGTGGTAATTTTCTCAAATGATATAATGTATAGGGTAAATATACATATGATACAGACAGGGGAGAAGAAGATGAAAAAAATATTGGCAATTTTATTGAGCGCATCGCTTGTCATGGCTTCCGTGACCGGCTGTTCTTCACAGACAGGAGAAAACCAGGTCCAGTCAGAGACAGAAGGACAGAAGGCCGAATCACAGGCAGCTGTGCCGGATACCCAAACCCAGACAGAAGCAGCGGAGGTAGAAGCGGTAAAAGAGGAGCCCTCTTCGGCTGCGGATGCCGGAACATCAGGGGCAATAAAAATCACGGATGCGGTTGGAAGGGAAGTGGTATTAGATAAGCCGGCGGACAAAATCGTAAGCGGGTATTATATCACCACCTCCATGATGATTGCATTGGGGATTGAGGATAAACTGGTTGGTATCGAGTCAAAGGCAGCATCCAGGCCCATTTATGGATTGGCGGCGCCTGAACTTTTGAATCTGCCGGATGTGGGGACTGCGAAGGAATTTAATTTAGAGGGGTGCATATCTCTTGAGCCGGACCTGGTAGTACTTCCAAAGCGTTTGTCTGAGCAGGCCGAGACTTTATCCGGCATGGGGATTGCAGTATTAGTGGTGAATCCGGAGGATACGGATTTGCTTTTGGAAACCATTTCCATGATTGGACAGGCAGCTGTGGCCAAAGAACAGGCAGAGAAACTGATTTCATATTATGATACAAAGCTGGAGGAATTAGATAAAATTTCAGGGGAAAAGACGGAAAAACCATCGGTCTACATTGCAGGAACCAGCAGCGTACTGACAGCGGCTGCTCCGGCCATGTACCAGAACAGTGTGATTGAAACGGCAGGCGGTGTAAATGCTGCCAGTGATTTGACCGATAAAGGCTGGGCCAATATATCGTATGAACAGTTGATTGCGTACAATCCTGACATTCTTGTAATCATCCCGGAAGCGGATTTTACAAAAGAAGATGTGATGAAGGATGGGCAGCTGGCTGAAATCAATGCAGTCAAGAACGCGCAGGTGTATGAAATGCCGGAAGACTTCGAGGCATGGGATTCACCGGTTCCTTCCGGTATCCTGGGATGCATGTGGCTTTCCAGTATTATCAATGAGGATAAGTATCCCTTTGATACATTTGCAGAAGAAGCAGCTGATTTTTATAAAGAATTTTATCATACAGACATTGATACGGCATTGATTACAAAGTAAAGGTATACACGATTGAAACAGAAAGAATCACACATTTACCTGGGAGCGGCTGCCGTTACCATAGCTGCATTCCTGATTTCTCTTTATGTTGGAAAATACAATCTGACTTTAAGGGAAATATTTCAAATCTGTACCGGAACTGTCCATGAGGGAATGGCGCGCAATGTGTTTTTCACACTGCGTCTGCCCAGAACAATCATGGCATTGATGGCAGGATTCGGCCTGAGTATGGCAGGGGCCGTATATCAAAATATTTTTAAAAATCCATTGGCTGCACCTGACTTGATTGGTGTAGCCAATGGCGCTGCTGCGGGTGCTGCATTTTCAATTGTATGCCTTCATGGGGGGATGATTCTGGCAGCTGGGAGTTCGTTTGTGGGAGGCATAACAGCGGTGGCTGCCGTGGTTGTCCTGGCTGGATTTGTGAGACAGAGAACATCGGCAACTTATGTGCTGGCAGGCATTGCTGTAAAGGCTGCGGCAGAAGCATTTGTCATGGCCATGAAATATTTTGCTGACCCGGACAAACAGCTGTCTGCCATTGATTATTGGGCAATGGGAAGCTTTGCGAATATCACAATGGATAAGCTGAGAGTGATTTTTCCTGTTTTCCTGGCGGGCTTCATTGGAATCATTTTGTTAAGATGGCAGATTACGCTGCTGTCCCTGGGAGATGATGAGGCGCGGATGCTTGGGATGAGGGTAAATCTGGTACGGTGTATTGTATTGGGATTTTCTACGCTTCTGGTGGCTTCCACGGTCTGTGTAACAGGAATCATCAGTTTTATTGGGTTGGTGGCCCCGCATATTGCCAGAATGCTGCTTAAGAAAAGCGATTTTGGGACATGCATACTAAGCGGGCTGACAGGCGCGTCAATCATGATGGCTGCGGACTGCTTCGCAAGGAGTATGGCTGGAAGCGAGGTTCCTATCAGCATACTGACATCCGTATGCGGGGTTCCCTTATTGGTATACCTTCTCTGTAAAAGGGGGGACTGGAATGGAAACGGTTCTGTTAGAGATTAAGGATATGTCGGTTTCCTATGGAAAAAGGGAAGTAATCAAGCATTGTGACATAAGCTTGAGAGAAGGAAAACTGACTGCGCTTTTAGGGCTGAACGGGTCCGGTAAGACAACCATGCTAAAGGCATCCTGCGGACTCCTTAGGGGAAGGTCTGCGGTTTGGAGGGTCTGCGGCGAGGATGCTTATAAGATGAATGAAAAGCGAAAAGCTCAGTTAATCAGTTATGTCCCTCAGAAAAACACAATCATCTACAGTATTTCCACAACCGATGTGGTTGCCATGGGTTTCAATCCATATCTGAACTTTTTTTCCACGCCGTCCAAAGGGCAAAAGGAAGAGGCCCGGGGCGTCATCCGGGAATTGGGGCTGGAGGAAAAGGCGGATGCGGACTTTATGTCGCTGAGCGAGGGACAGAAACAGCTGATTATCCTGGCCAGGGCAATGGTACAAAATGCCCCGGTCATGCTTTTTGATGAGCCGGACAGCGCATTGGATTTTTTGAACCACCATCTGATTCTGTCAAAAATAAGGGAACTTATTCACAGGGAAGGAAAATGCGGTTTGATTACACTGCACGACCCTAATTTTGCATTGGAATATTGTGACGAGATTCTGATTCTGAAAAATGGGAGAGTCAGGGATTCCTTCATGCCGGGACTTCTGAGCGCCGGGGAGGTGCAGAGGAAGATGTCCCTATTATACGATAAGATAGAAATATTAGAGCATAATGAGAAATTCGTTCTGGTAAAGTCCATATAGAAAGGGATTGAAATGGAGAAGATTTTAAAAGCGGATTTGACCACTGAAAGAATAGAAGTCCTGGACTATGAGCCAAAATCGTGGGGCTGTTATGGGCGGGGGCTTGCCCTGAAACTGGTGGCTTCCAGCGTACCCCATTATGCAGGGCGCTATTCGCCGGAAAATGCAATTGCCCTTGTTCCGGGCATACTGACCGGATGTAAGGTTGCCAGCTGCTGCAGGGTTACCATTGCTTCCAAAAGAGGAAAGGGAGAAGGCCTGCAGGTCTGTAATGTTTCAGGGAACCTTCCGCAGAAGATGGCATCCCTGTCAATTGCAGGTCTGTTGATTTGCGGGAAATCCACTGAGAAAAATGCTGTCTTGCATATAGGGGAAGATTCGGCTGAAATAATCCACATGCCGGAATTAGAGAGGAAAGATACAGGAACCATAGTGGAACGCTTAAAGAAACGGTTCGGGGCGGATGCAGCCATACTGGGAGTCGGGAAGGCAGCGGACATGCAGCTTTCCCTGAGTACTTTTTTCTGTACCTACCCGGATGGGGATCCGCAATACCACTGTCCCCGAAACGGGTTTGGGGATATTCCGGGAAGCAAGGGGCTCAGGGCAGTGGTGGTTACAGGAAACGGATATTTTGGGCGTGAGTGCCGGGATAGGGATAACTTTTTTAAAACCGGAAAAAGGCTGGCCCGTATCATCCTGGAAAGCGAGGTGTGCGGTCAGGCCCTTCCGGCCTATGGCTCCATCACTTTGCTGGAACTCCTAAAGGATAGAGAAAAGAGGACAGATTTCCTGGAAAGGGACAGTCAGAAGCTTTACAACAGGACGCGGGAGCCTTCCGTAAGGATATCAGCGGCAGAGAAGCAGAAAGAGGGGCGGAGGGAAGCCAGAAAGACTAACTACTGCTGCGCGCCTATGTGCGTGGTGGGGTGTTTAAACCGGCATATGTCCAATGATGGAGAGGCATATATTTCTCCTGACCAGAGCGAGGTCATGGCGGCTTTAAAAAGAGGCTTTAATATTGATGATATGGCATTTACAAAACAGGTACAGAAAAGAGCCATGGACCTTGGCATAACAGGGACAGAGTTTGTCACTGCCGCTAAGATGTACCTCAGCGCAGAGGGGAAAAGGCAGGACAGAGAGAGTATTCTTGGCTTGTTGGAGGAGATTGACCAGGGAACACTGACCGGAAGGCTTGTAGCATCCAGAACAGAAGGCATCTTAAGATTGTACCCGGACAGAGAGGACCTGGTTCCCCTGTTGGACCGGAAGGCAATTGATGATGAAATGCGGTTTGACATCCGCCTGGAAAGGATAGATGAACGCTACCGGTCGGTACCGGATATAGAGTACCTGTACGACCAGATATTTGTTCTGGAAAATCTGGGATTCTGTATTTTTACTTCGTTTGCATTGTTAAACAACAGGGAGGCAATGGAGTTGATGGCGGAATTATTCACATACAGAACAGGCGTTAAAACGGACTTTATTCAGCTTATGGAGTATGCCAAAAGCTGCCGGGAAAAAGAAATGAAATATGAGGAGGATAACTCTATCCGAAATATGAGTGCAAATATACCTCCCTTTACAAAAGTACTCTATCGCTACTTTGAAAAATAGAGCGTGTTTGAATTGCTGCTCAGATTTATTACTGAAATGGAAGAAGGCAGCGCTCTAAAATCACGATGCTGGAGGCGGCGGACAAAAATTCCTGGGTGGTGAGCATGGACTTTTGCTGCTGCTTCAGCTGGTCATGGCGGAAATTTAGGCGGTACTCCTTGGGGGAACAGCCATACTGCCGCCTGAAGCCGCTGTTAAAATATTTGGAATCAGAAAAACCGCAGGACATGCAGATGTCCAGCAATGGGAAGTCCGTCAGCAGTAAAAGCTGGCGGGCTTTTTCGCATCGGATTTTGGCCAGGTATTCCTGAAAGGGGATTCCCAGGTAATCTTTAAAAAAATGGGAAAGGTAGGTAAGACTTAAATCCTCCTTCAGGGCAATGTCGGACAGGAGAAGCTTTTCCGAATAATGTTCGTCAATATAGTGGATGATTTTGCGCATGCGGGAAGCCTTGCTCTGGGAGGCGTTTTTTTCCTTATCAGACAAAAGCCTGCTGGGCAGGGTGTCCAGAAGGCCGGCAAAGAGCAGGTTTAAAAGCCCTGCGCATTTTAATCAAATTTGGCTTCAGGCTGTGATTCTCATTTTGGGCCTGAAGGCTCAGACTGCCCTCCAGCAGAAGGCAGAGCTCAAAATCCTTGTGGATATGGGGCGTGCGGTAAAGCATGTTGACGAGAAACAGTTTAAAGTTCATTTGGCTGTGCGATATAATTTCAAATTCCTGGTTCATCGAATTCCCCTCCTTTCTGACAGTATACGTCCTCCTGGCCGTACTTGTAAAGCAAAAAGCAAACTTGTCATGGTTTGAACCGTAAATTTGTTTGGGATTCCAGGCCGTAAACCTGCTATAGTATGAGTATGAGATACAGACAACCAATGAAGCAGGAGGGGAAGGATATGACAAAATTCAAGTTTTCCGTGGGGCCATGGAATGTGCATTCAGGAGTGGATTCCTATGGGCCGGCTACCAGAAATGAAATTGATTTTGAGGAGAAAATCAGGAAATTCGCGGAGCTGGGTTTTTCCGCCATCCAGTTCCATGATGACGACGCAGTGCCGAATATCAATGATTACACAGAGGAAGAGATAAAGGAAAAGGCCAGGGAACTTAAAAGGATGCTGGACAAATACGGGCTGGCGGCTGAGTTTGTGGCGCCCAGGCTCTGGATGGACGGACGCACCGCGGACGGCGGATTCATGAGCACCTCACAGGAGGACAGGGAATACGCCATGTGGAGGGCTTACCGCTCCATTGACATTGCAAAGGAGCTGGGCTGCAATATGGTGGTGCTGTGGCTGGCAAGGGAGGGAACCCTCTGTGCGGAGTCCAAATCCCCGGTGTGGGCCACAAAGATGCTGATTCATGCCATCAACAAAATGCTGGAATATGATTCGGATATCAGGATATGCATTGAGCCAAAGCCAAACGAGCCCATTGACAGAAGCATCTGCGGGACCATGGGCCATGTGCTGGCTGTGTCGGCAGCCACCATTGACCCCAAGCGGGTGGGCGGAAACCTGGAGAGCGCCCACGCCATCCTGGCCGGTCTTGACCCTGCCCATGAAATCGGATTTGCCATGGCAATGGGGAAACTGATGACCGTGCACCTCAACGACCAGAACGGAATCAAGTATGACCAGGACAAGGCCTTTGGCGTGGAAAACCTGCGGTCTGCCTTTAACCAGGTCAAGGTGCTGAAGGAAAACGGATACGGTGAGAACGGAGAATACGTGGGCCTGGATGTAAAGGCCATGAGGACCACCAGGGATGAGGACAGCTATAAGCATCTGGAGAACAGCCTGAATATATTCAAGGCATTGGAGGAAAAGGCGGACCGGTTTGACTATGAGTTCCAGAAGAAATGTGTGAAGAACAGGGACTTTGAGGCAATCAAAGGGGCGCACCTGTTCCATTTCGGATATCCAACCCTGATGCGCCGCATGTACCAGAATCAGGGAGAAGAGCTGGCACGGATGTTCAGGCGGATAAAAGAGGGGGGAACCGCCATATCCCTGGATATGGCAGCCATTGACCCGTCCTCGGAAGCAGCCAGGGAGGACTGGAAAGGGATTTTGGAAAAGGTGCTGCCCTATGTGGATTTCTTTGTGCCAAGCGCAGAGGAGCTGTGCTTTATGCTGGACCGGGAACGTTACCAGGAATGGAGCAAACGGGCGGAGGGCAGGGATATCACAGAGGTAATCCGGGTCCGGGATGTGAAGCCCCTGGGGCAGACGGTCCTGGATATGGGGGCCGGGGGTGTATTGATTAAATGCGGCGCTCCGGGCATCTATTACCGCACGGCCTCCGGAAAACGGATAGAGGACCTGTGCAGGAAACTGAATCTTTCCATGGAATCCTGGAAGGATAAGGAGGGCTTTGAGCCAAGCTTTGAACCGGATGCAGTGGTGTCCGGTACAGGTGCAGGGGATGCGGCGTAAAGTTTGCCCTGGAAGTCCATCCAACGGAAATCGCATTTGACTATTACAGCACCCGGAAACTGCTGGAGGTGTTTGAATACCGTGAGACTCTGGGCATTAATTTTGACCCCAGCCACCTGATTTGGCAGGGAATGGACCCGGCCATGTTCCTGTATGATTTTGCCGACAGGGTGTATCACGTACATATCAAGGACGCGGCCGTAAACCTGAACGGAAGAAATGGAATCCTGGGCTCTCACATCACCTTCGGTGACCCAAGACGGGGCTGGAACTTTGTATCGCCGGGCCATGGTGACGTGGATTTTGACAAAATCATCCGGATACTGAATGTAAAGGGATATGACGGGCCTCTTTCCGTTGAATGGGAGGACAGCGGCATGGACCGTATTTTCGGGGGAACAGAGGCATGTGCATTTACGAAGAAGATTAACTTTTTACCGTCAGATATTGCCTTTGACGATGCATTAAAGACAAAGTAAGAAGGACAGGTAAGAAAAATGCTGGTAAACTTAAATGACGTATTGATTCCCGCCAGGAGGGGAAAGTACGCGGTGGGACTGTTTAACACGGTCAACCTGGAACTGGCCAGAGGCGTGATGGAGGCTGCCGAGGAACTGGACTCCCCTGTTATCATCGGAACAGCCGAGGTACTGCTGCCCTATGGGCCGATTGAGGACCTGGCAAATCTTCTGATTCCCATGGCGGAGAGAGCGTCGGTCCCTGTGGTGGTGCATCTGGACCACGGCCTGAAGGAGGAGACATGCAGACAAGCCCTGGACCTGGGATTCAGCTCCATTATGTATGACTGTTCCACCATGGAATACGAGGCTAATATCGAGCATGTAAAAAGGATGGCGGAAACAGCCCATTCCTGCGGGGCGTCCATTGAGGCGGAACTGGGTCATGTGGGAGATAACGGAGGAGAGGCCCCATCCTTGTTTTATACGGATTCGGCCCAGGCGCGGGATTTCATTGAGAGGACCGGAGCAGATGCGCTGGCCATTGCCGTGGGTACGGCTCATGGCGCCTACAAGCTTCCGCCCAAGCTGGATTTTAACCGGATTGCTGAGATTGCGGAAAACATTCCAACGCCCCTGGTCCTTCACGGGGGCTCCGGTCTGTCGGATTCTGATTTCAGGACAGCGGTGGAGCGGGGAATCAGCAAGGTCAATATTTTCACGGATATCAACCAGGCCGGTGCCAGGGCAGCGGCCCTTGGCCGCAGGGAAGGAATGGGGCTTACGGATATCATCCTGCCAGAGATAGAGGCTGTGAAACAGTCTGTGATGGAGAAGATGAGACTGTTTGGGTCTGTGGGCCGGGGGAGTGAGCGGTAAGGATATGAAACCGGAGTGGGATGCACCTGATTGACGTTGCTCTTGTGCTCACATTACTCAATCTGGAAGCTTTCACCACGGCTGGCAGAGACAAAAAGGAAAAGCCATTGAGAAGAGTCACACATTGTCCATCTGTCCCATACAATATACCATAATCATATTTGAAAGGAGGATTTGATATGTGTTGTAATAGATGCTGCTGCAGATGCTGCAGGTGCTGTAGATGCTGCAGAGGGTGTGGCTCCAATCAGAATGACTGGGACAACGACTGGTGGCCGGTATGGGACCCGTGTGCAGGTGAGAGACGGTGGGCTTACCGCGCCGGCTTTAACGACGGATACAGAGTGGGATTTGAAGACGGGAGACGGAACTGGCGTCCCTGCAACAGATAAAACAGGAGGGCGGGTACCGGCGCATTGGCCGGGTCCGCCTTTTTGCGTGGGTCGATGAGAGCCGGGTTGAGAGAGCCGGGCCAAGCGCGTGTTTCATTATAAACAGAATGTTTCAAAATAATACCTTTCATATTTTGTCTTTTCCGGGGAACAATAACCATTAGTACGCATTGCTGGGAGGTCATGAAATGGAATCTATATGGTTAAAAGATATACGTGAGAATACGGAACATCCGGCACAGTCAGGTCCCTCGGACACGGGCCGCAAAAGCAGGACAGACCTTCCACCCAGGGCAGAGGTGGCTGTGATAGGCGCGGGAATGGCGGGAATGCTATGCGCCCGCATGCTTGCGGACCAGGGCGCAGATGTGGCGGTTCTGGAGGCCAGGGTGGCGGGCCACGGTCAGACAAAGAATACCACGGCAAAAATCACATCCCAGCACGGACTTATCTATGACAAATTGGTCAGGACAATGGGACATGACAGGGCTTTTCTGTATGCAAGGGCTAACCAAAGCGCCGTTGAGGAATATGAGAGGATGATTCGGGCCCGGAACATTGACTGCGGCTTTGTCCGCCTTCCCGCCTGTCTCTATTCAAAGGAGGAAAGCGGAAGGATACATCTGGAAAAGGAGTACAGGGCAGCTGTAAGCCTTGGACTTCCGGCTGTCCTGACATCTGACACCAGTCTGCCCTTTCCGGTAACAGAGGCGCTTTTATTTGAAAATCAGGCGCAGTTTCATCCGCTTAAATTTCTTGAGGCTGTCAGGGAGGGAATCCCTGTCTTTGAACACACTGCGGTGCAAAAGGTGGAGGGGCATCGTCTGATTACGGACCGGGGAATCATGGAGGCAGAGAAAATTATTTTTGCCTGCCATTATCCGTTTCAGAATGTGCCTGGATTTTATTTTGCCAGGATGCATCAGGAACGCAGCTATGTGCTGGCGCTGGAGGCCGGAGGCGGGAAGCAGGTTAATCTGGACGGCATGTATTATGGCGTTGATGAGGATGGACTGTCCTTTCGAAAGGCAGGTCCCTATATTCTGATGGGAGGCGGAGGACACCGCACAGGAGAAGGGTGTGACGGCTTTTCCTTTGAATACCTGAGAGGTCAGGCCAGAACCCTGTGGCCGGATTTGAGGATTGTTTCAGAGTGGGCGGCACAGGACTGTATGACGCTGGATGCTGTTCCCTATATCGGAAAATATTCCCGTCTGCGGCCGTACTGGTATATAGCATCCGGTTTCCAGAAATGGGGAATGACCGGTTCCATGGTCTCGGCACTGATTTTAAGGAATCTGGTCATGGGCATAGAGAGCCCGTGGGAACAGGTTTTTTCTCCTCAGAGATGGACATGGAAGGCATCTGCGGGCTCCTTTTTAAAGGAAGGATACCATGCTTTACGCGGTCTTACCGCCTTCGGGACACCCAGATGTCCGCATATGGGCTGCAGGCTGTCCTGGAACCAGGAGGAACACAGCTGGGACTGTCCATGCCATGGCTCTCGGTTTTCTGAAGATGGCAGTTTGATTGACAATCCTGCCCAGACTGATTTAAAGGCGGATAAGAGATAGATGTCAAAACCGGGAGGATTTTTCGTGGTCCGGGAAGTCAGGGACTTTTTAGAGATTTATATTATAAAAAAAAACTATATATAACACAAAACATATATATTACGTCGATTGGACAAAACAAGCAGGTGTTTTTATAATAATCAAAGTAACATTATATTATTTATACTGAGACAATACGAAACCGGGAGTGGAAAATAATTATGAAGAGAAGATTTTTAGGCATTGTTTTATGCACTGCTGCATTACTGGCAGCAGGGTGTTCTTCCAATACAGATGCTTCAATGACGGCAGCCGGGTCAAACAGCAGCGCGTCAGCTGGGATGGCAGCGGATACAAGCGCGGATACGACAAAGGACACAGCCGCGGCAAAGTTAGAAACAGGTGAAGAGACAGGGAATTCATCTGCTGTAAAGGCGGACCCGGTTGAGAAGAAAAAGGTCTATGTGTCACCGGACTGGGTTCAGAGCGTTCTGGACGGGAATCAGGAGGAGTCAAAGGATTATATGGTTCTGGAATGTGCATGGGGTACTGTCCAGGATGCGGCGTCTTATAAGGACGGCCATATCGTAGGAGCCTATCATATGAATACAGATGATATTGAATCAGAGGAATACTGGAATATCCGGACTCCGGAAGAGATAAAGGCTCTGATGGCTGAATACGGAATCACAAAAGATACAACGGTTATCTGCTACAGTGATAAGGGCACGAATTCTGCGGACGACCGCGTGGCATTCACCCTTTTATGGGCCGGTGTGGAGAATGTAAAATGTCTGGACGGCGGTTTTGAAGCCTGGCTTGAGAGCGGCTACGAGACTGAGAAAACTATCAATACCCCGCAGGCCGCTGACAAGGAGTTCGGCGTGGAAATCCCGGCCCATCCTGAATACATCCTGTCCATTGACCAGGTAAAGGAAAAGCTGGCAGATGACGATAACTTTAAGCTGGTCAGCATCCGCAGCAGGGACGAATTCCTGGGCAAGACAAGCGGATATGGATACATTGACAGGGCAGGCGAACCTGAGGGCGCTGTCTGGGGACATGATACGGATGACGGTTCCTATCTTAATGAGAACGGAACCACAGCCGGCCTGGATGTATTAAAGGGCTATCTGGAGGAATCCGGTGCTTCTCTTGACAATGAGCTTTCCTTTTACTGCGGCACAGGCTGGAGAGCTACGATCCCGTTCCTGATTTGCTATGAAAACGGAATGACCAATATGACCTTGTATGACGGAGGCTGGTACCAGTGGCAGATGGATGATTCACTTCCGGTGCAGGTGGGAGACCCGGCAAATAGCGACTGCCGGTTTACCACGGTGGGTGAGTTGTCCACGGACAAAGCAAAAAAATAAAGATTGGTGAAGATAAGCGTTGCGTCTTGATTAAGTCCAACGCTTATTAAATGTAAAAGGGAAAATGGTTATGAAGAAAGCTGCATATATATCTGTGACAATACTGGAAATCCTGTGCCTGGCAGGGGCATGGGCCATTCAGTATTTTACCCGCAGGAAAATGGGGATGGCACGGTACGTGGTGTATAAAAACCGGAGCTGGGAAGCCAGATATCCCATGGAATTGCTGGCAAATGGGGCTGTGCTTCTGATGGCGGTCCTGACCGTGATGCTTCTTCTCTATTTCCTGAGACAGAGAAGGAACCTGACAAAAACAGTGTGGCTTATGAATGCAGGTATGATAGCGCTGACATCTGCTTATGGGGGATATACATGGATGAATTCAGCGGATGAGGTTCGGGCTTACTATTTCATCAGTGCGATACTGGGGGGCGTGTCCCTGATTCAGGTTGTGAAGACGTGGATTGGAATGTTGGTGTGCAGGCATGGCCGGCAGGGAATGGGATGAAACGCAGGGTAAGGAACAGAGGATGAAGGAAAGCGGAAAGCATAATAAAAAGAATATTAAAAAGCCGGTATTATTCACCGTAATCATCCTGGCGGTATTGGTCTGCAACCATGTATTCGGCTGGTCAGCCCGGGTAGGGGGCAGAGACACGCTGGAGTTTCTGGGAAGAATGGCACAGGAGCATATGGCGGCTGCGGTTTTCGCATACACGGCAGTCACGGTGATTGGCTGTGTGGTGCTCACGCTGCCGGGAGTTACATTTGCCATCCTGGCAGGCCTGCTGTTCGGTCCGGTACTGGGGACCTTATGCTGTACGGTGGCAGCTACTCTGGGAGCCATGGCAGCCTTTCTGGCAGGCCGTTTTTTCCTGAAGGACAGTATCAAGCCTGTGGTTATGAAGAATAAATACCTGAAAAAATGGCTGTTTGACGAGTCGGGGAAAAATGAACTGTTTGTGCTGATGATTACAAGGATGGTTCCCCTGTTTCCCTATAATTTGCAGAATTTTGCTTATGGAGTTACGGACATCCCCTTTGGGACTTATTCCATATATTCCTTCGTATTCATGCTGCCCGGAACAGCCATGTATACAGTGGGAACCGCGGGCCTGGCTGACAGGGAGAACCGGGTTCTCTATTTCTCCATCACGGCTGTGCTGGCGGCAGTTGTCATTGGCCTGGGTATGTTTTTTAAAAAAAGGTATGTACTGCGGGAGACAGAGGAAAGGTTGGAAGAGGATGAACGGGAAATTCAGGATAAAAGACAGCGATAAATGCGTACATTGCCGCATATGCCGGGAAAACTGCTCTTTTTTAAGTAAGTACGGCCTTGATATCGGTGACACGGCAGAGCTCAAGGAGTTAGCTTATCACTGTTTCCTGTGCGGAACCTGTACCCAGGTCTGCCCGCTGGGAATTGACGGCAGGGCGGTCATCCTGGATATGCGCCGGGAAAGGGTGGAGGAAAATCAGGGAAAATGTCCGGAAAAAGGGTACGCCTTGGTTCTGGCGGAAAAGCGGAATTATATTTACCGCAATAAACGGCGGCTGGCAGGCAGGAGCATTCTGTTTCCGGGGTGCAATTTTCCTTCCTTTTATCCAAAGACCACCAGGAAACTAATCAGTCTGCTGGAGGAAAAGGAAGATATGGGAGTCCTGTTTGACTGCTGCGGCAAACCGGTGGCAGAGCTTGGACTTAAAAGGGATGAGGAGGAAATCGCAGGGAGGATAAATGAAAATCTTCGCAGGGCAGGGGCTGAGGAGGCCGTGATGCTCTGTCCCAACTGTTATGAGTTCCTGAAGGATAAGCTGGAGGTAAAGGTTATCAGCATTTATGAGAAATTAGCCCGGCTGGGAATGGGCCTCCAGCTGGAAGGGAACGGGGCGCTGTTCCTTCCATGCCCTGACAGGGAGAGAAAACAGTGGGTGCAGTGGCTGGCTCCATTTCTAAAGAACATGCCTGAGACTGTGCAGGGCGTCCAGTGCTGCGGTCTGGGAGGGTGCGCGGGAGGAAAGGAGCCGGAACTGGCCCGTGAGATGGCGCACCAGACCAGGGACCAGGGGAATGGGACTGTATTTACCTACTGTGCGTCCTGCGCCGGAAACCTTACCCGGGGCGGCTGCCAGGGAGTCACACACCTGCTGCCTGAGATTCTGGGATGTGATGAGAAGCCGGATATCGGGAAATCAATGGTTAACAGGATGCTTACAAAATTTTGGTGATGGTTTGGCAAGACGGAAGATGGAGAGAATCTGAAAGATGAAACGCGCGATTATTATTTTCACAAGGGTTCCTGAACCCGGACAGACAAAAACCAGGATGATGCCCGCGCTCAGTGCTAAGGGCTGCGCCCGTCTCCACACCTGTTTTCTGGAAGATATAAAGAGGGAATGCGGGAAGGTGGAGGGGCAGCTTTTTGTATGCTTTACACCGGACGAGGGCAGAGAACTTTTACATCCGGTTTTTGGCAGAGGGGAATATTACATTTCCCAGAGAGGCAGCGGCCTGGGGGAACGGATGTATCAGGCCATCCGGGAGGTATTGGGCCGGGGTTATGACGCATGTATACTCATGGGAACTGATGTACCCGAAGTGCGGGCGGAGTATCTGGAACGGGCATTTGGTCTGCTTGAACAAAAGGATGTGGTACTGGGGCCTACCAGGGACGGGGGATATTATCTGGTGGGCATGAAGAAACCGCGGCGGGCCGTGTTTGAGGTGGAAGGATATGGACAGGGCTCCGTGCTTTGGGACACTGTGCGCCGGATTAAGACGGAAGGGTGCACGGTGGGATTTACCGAAGCAATGTGGGACATGGACGTTTACCAGGATCTTCAGGGATACCGCCGGAGAATGCGGGAGGATAAGAGGCTGCAAAATACGTCCACAGGACGGTATCTGGCAAAAACCAGCCGTATTTCCATCATTGTACCTGTCTACAATGAGGAGAAGACCATCTGTCAGATGCAGGACCAGCTGGAACCGTTGAGAGGAACATGTGAAATACTGTTTGTAGACGGCGGCAGCACGGACAGGACCATGGAACGGATTCGCCCCTGGGTTAAAGTCATACACTCAGAAAAGGGACGGGCGAAGCAGATGAATACGGGCGCCAGGAAGAGCCATGGGGATATTCTGTTTTTTCTCCACTGCGACAGTGAACTGCCGCCCCGTCCCCTGGCTGAAATACGCAGAGTGATGAAGGACCACAGCGCGGGATGTTTCGGGATTGCCTTTCATTCGCGCAACTTCTTCATGTTTACCTGCCGCGTGATATCAAACCACCGGATTAAGGACCGCAAGGTCATGTTTGGGGATCAGGGCATCTTTGTGGACCGCAGCCTGTTTTTCGACGCGGGCATGTTTCCGGAGATTCCTGTGATGGAGGATTACCAGTTTTCTCTGACGCTTAAGGAGCGGGGAGTAAAGCTGGGCATGACCGGACGCCGCATCTATACTTCGGACAGGCGTTTCCCCAAAGGAACCCTGCCCAAGCTTAAGCTGATGTGGAAAATGAACCGGCTGCGTAAGATGTACCGGGATCGGGTGCCCATTGGACTGATTGACCGGATGTACCGGGATGTGAGGTGACATAAAATGGAACGGATAGCCGGATTAAGGGAATATGTGGCCTGGAAGCAGTACCGCAGCGCGCTGGGACTGCCTGACCAGGTGACGGAGGAATACCGTATGCTGGCCCAGGGGGAGTACAACAGGAATTACCTGTTTACCCATCCTGTCACCGGCAGAAAGCTGGTGCTCCGCGTAAACTGCGGCAGCCAGATGCATTTGGAACATCAGATACAGTACGAATACGATACGTTAAAGCTGCTCCTGCATTCGGGCAGGACACCGCGGCCTTTTTATGTGGACGGGAGTTTGGTGAAAATTCCTCATGGCATCATGGTGATGGAATTCCTGCCGGGACACCCCATGGATTACAGGACTGAGCTGTCCTTTGGAGCGGAGTGCCTGGCGGACATCCACAGTGTCAGGGTGGGAAGCGGCAGCCATCTGGTTAGGCCGGAGAACCCCCTGGAGGCAATCCTGACAGAATGCGAGGAAATGGTCAGGACATACATGGATTCAGACCTGGGGGACCGGAAGCTCAAAATGAAAATAAGACAGATGCTGGACCGGGGCTGGAGACGCTGCAGGGAGGCAGCAGTCTGCAAAGGCTATGAATGCTGCGTCAATACGGAGCTCAATTCCACTAATTTCCTCATCAACGGAGAGGGAAAGGGAAACTACCTGGTGGACTGGGAGAAGCCTGTCCGGGGGGAACCGGCCCAGGATTTGGGACATTTCCTTGCGCCAACCACCACATTTTGGAAAACAGATGTGATTCTGAGCCCGGAGGAGATGGAGAACTTCATAAATCTGTATATACAAAAGGTGGACGGCAGATTTGACACAAGGGGGCTGATGGAGAGGACTCTTGCCTATATACCCATCACCTGCCTGCGGGGAATTACATGGTGCGCCATGGCCTGGGTGCAGTACCAGCAGCCGGACAAGCTGCTGTTTAATCAGTCCACGTTTCAAAAGCTGGGGCAGTATCTGGACATGGAATTTTTAGAAAAGATGGACAGGCTGTAGGAAAGGAGTCTGAATGGAGAAAAAACAGAGTAAATGGATATGGAAAACCGTGGTGGCTGCATGCATAGCCGCGTCCATACTGAGCTATATGTGCATACCGTCTGTAAAGGATATGATGAATAAAATCGTTACCATGTTTGCCACCGGAGACTTTGGGGTGGTCAGGGAATTTGTGGCTTCCTACGGAAACTATGCTGCTGCGGTATCCTTCGGACTGATGGTGCTGCAGTCTGTCATGGCGCCTCTTCCGGCCTTCCTCATCACCTTTGCCAACGCGAATCTCTTTGGATGGTGGCAGGGAGCAATCCTGTCCTGGTCCAGTGCCATGGCAGGCGCCGCCCTTTGTTTTTACATAGCAAGGATACTGGGAAGGGATGCGGCGGAAAAGCTGACCAGCAAGGCGGGGCTTAAACAGATAGACACTTTTTTTGATAAATACGGCAAAAATACAATATTGATTTGCAGGCTTCTGCCTTTTGTGTCCTTTGACATTGTGAGCTATGGGGCGGGGCTTACATCCATGCCCTTTCTGTCATTTTTCATAGCCACGGGAATCGGACAGCTTCCGGCGACCATTGTATACTCCTATGTGGGAGGAATGCTGACCGGCGGCGCCAGGTTCTTTGTCACCGGCTTACTGATATTATTTGCCTTATCTGCCTTTGTTGCCATGGTAAGGAAAATATATATAGAAAAACAAGATAAAACAAGGAGGAAGAAATGAAAAAGAAAATCGTTACATTAGGGATCATGATGGCGCTGTCCATGACAGCAGTGGCCGGATGCGGCCAGAAAGCAGGAGTTGAAACAACAGCTCAGGCAGCGGCAGCGCAGTCTGATGACAGCTATCAGTATGTATCTCCGGGAGACGCTGTGGCGGCGGCAAAAGATAAGAGCGCCCATGTGCTGGATGTAAGGGAATGGGATAATTATGTGAAGGGAAGGGTGGCTGATTCCGATTGGTGCCCTATTTTCCCGTTGGAGGATGATTCCCTGGCAGATGCCATGAATACATATGCAAAGGAAAACTTAAGCGACGGACAGAAAATCTATATCATCTGCAACAGCGGCAAGAGAGGCGCTGAGAAGGCAACCGGTGTTCTTAAGGAGGCCGGCATCGACGGTTCCCTGATTTATACCGTGGAGGGCGGAGCCAAAGCCCTGGAGTCTGAGAAAGGCGCCCTTACCACCAACCGCGCTGACGAGGATATCGACTGGAAAACAGTCACGGCGGCAGATGCCTTAAAGGCAGTGGGAGGAAGCGATGTCCAAATCCTGGATGTCCGCGACAATGATACATATGCAGAGGGCCATTTAAAGGGATCCCTCCAGAGCCCCTTAAAGGAAATCGAAGACCCGGCAGCGCAGACTGCCATGTACAAGATGGCAAAAGAGGAAATGGACCCGTCCAAACCCGTATACCTGCTTTGCTACAGCGGAAACAAGTGCGCAAAAACAGGTATTTCCGTCATGAAGGATGCCGGATTCGATGTTGACAATCTGTTTATCATTGAAAACGGCGCGAAGGATAAGGATATCCAGGCTGCATTTGTAACAGAATAGGATAACCCTTCCGGTGATGTGATTTCCCCTGACCGCACTGCATAAGATTACGGCAGGGGAAATCATAAAATTATCAGGCAGGGTTATTATTTTTAGAGAAACAGCAGGAGGAGAAAGCATGAGGAGAAGAATCACAGCAGCGGTATTGGCCGCCGCAATGATGCTGTCTCTGGGAGCGTGTTCGGGAAGCGGACGGACACAGGACACAGGCGGCAGCCAGGCCGGGGATACGGGAAGCAGCCAGCCCGGCATGGAGAACATGACCTTTGAACAGATGAAGGAGGCAGCAAAGGGAACAACGGTTACCTTCTACGGCTGGGGCGGGGATGAAAAACTGAACCGGTGGCTGGACGATGAATTTGCGCGGGTCATGAAGGAAAAATACGATATCACAATGGAGCGTGTGCCCATGGATATCGACCAGGTTTTAAGCCAGCTCACCGGGGAGATACAGGCGGGCGGGAAGGACGGAAGCATTGATATGATTTGGATTAACGGGGAGAACTTCCGGTCAGCAAAGGAAAACAACATGCTGTACGGCCCCTTTACAGATAAGCTTCCCAATTTTAATGACTATGTGGATGGGGACAGCGAGGATGTGACCATGGACTTTGCTTATCCGATTGAAGGGTATGAGGCGCCTTACGGAAAGGCCCAGCTGGTCATGGTGGCGGACCTGGCAGTGACGCCGGATGTGCCGGAGAGCGCCGGAGCGCTGAGGGAATTCGTGGAGAAATATCCGGGTAAGGTGACGTATCCCGCGCTTCCTGATTTCACAGGCAGCGCGTTTGTGAGAAATATTATCTATGAAATCTGCGGCTACGAGCAGTTTATGGATATGGAGGAGGACAAGGAAACCGTCAGGGCGGCAGTGGCGCCGGCCATGGAGTACCTGAGAGAGCTGAATCCATATCTTTGGAACCAGGGAGCTGCCTTCCCGGATTCCTCCACTACCGTGGACAACATGTTTGCGGACGGGGAACTAGTGATGAACATGACATACGGAGCTTATGACGTGGCTCTGAGCATTGAGGACGGCAAATACACAGATACCACGGCAGCCTTCCAGTTTGACAAGGGAACCATCGGCAATACCAACTTTATGGCAATTGCGGCTAACTCAGGCAATAAGGCCGGGGCCATGGTGGCAATCAACGAGATGATGTCGCCGGAAATCCAGGCAGACCGCTATGAGAAGTTGAGGGTCATTCCGGTTCTGGACAACGAGAAGCTGTCCGGTGAGCAGAAAGCCGCCTTTGACCGGGTGGACCTGGGCAAGGGGACAATACCCCAGGATGAACTTCTCTCCAAACGCCTTCCTGAGATGCCCGCGCAGCTGGTTCCCATCATTGAGGAAATCTGGACAGAGGAGGTAGTGGGTAAATAACGGGAAGGAATGAGAGGAAAAGGAATGAGAAGAAAGCTGACTCCGTATTTGCTTCTGGCTCCCCAAATCATATTATCCCTGTTGTTTATCATAGGATTGGCAACTGGAATTACCCAGAGTCTTGGGGTAATTCCAGCTTTTGGGTTAAGGGAGCCAACGTTTAAATATTACAGGGAAGTGCTGACCAGGCCGGAGATGCTTAAATCTGTGCTGTACAGCCTGAAGGTGGCATTCCTGTCCGCGGGGATTGCCACTGTGGCGGGCGTGGGTTTAAGCGCTGTGTGTGTGGCGCACAAAAAGACAAAGGGACCCATGATGCGGGTGATACAGCTTCCCATCATTGTCCCCCATGTAGTGGTGGCCATTTTTGTGGTCAACATCTTTTCTCAGAATGGTGTGCTGGCCAGAATTGGTTATGCCCTTGGAATGTTACAGGAACAACAGCAGTTTCCCATGCTCATTTACGATACAAAGGGGGTGGGAGTCATCCTGGCATATTTGTGGAAGGAGATTCCCTTCATCCTTTATTTTGTCATTGCGCTGATGGCAAATATCAATGAGAACCTGGGGGAGGCAGCCATAAACCTGGGGGCGGGCCGGTGGACTGCCTTTTGTAAAATCACCCTGCCTCTTTGTAAAGGCGCGGTAATCAGCGGGTTCCTGATTATATTTGTATTTGCCCTGGGCGCCTATGAGCTGCCCTTTCTCCTGGGCGCCACCTCGCCAAAGGCCCTTCCGGTGCTGGCATACCAGCAGTATATCCATCCGGATTTGAGAAACCGGCCCTATTCCATGGCGTTAAATGGAATCATTATCATTCTCTCCGTACTCAGCGCCTGGATTTATTATTTTATTGTGCAAAAAAATATGAAGGCGCTGACGGAGCAGTAGAAGATGGAGCGGCAGGAGATGAAGAAGAGAAAATCGTTTATCACAAATATAATTCTGGCCGTACTTTGTGCATCCATTCTGATCCCCGCGGCCAGTCTGGTTGTATGGGTATTTACGGAACGATGGGCCTGGCCCGGCCTGTTTCCCCAGGTGCTCTCGGACCGGGCAGTCATGGAAATAGTCAGAAGAAAGGGAGAACTGTTCTCCCTCATGGCATCCAGCATTATGATTTCTTCCGTGGTAGCCGTCTTGTCGGCCGCAATCGGGGTACTGACATCCAGGGCCCTTATCCTGTACCGGTTCCGGGGAAAGGATTTGATGTCCTTTCTTACGGTCCTTCCCCTCATGGTACCTGCGACTGTGTTTGCCATGGGGATACAGATTACATTTATCCGCATGGGACTTAACAATACAGTGGCAGGGGTCATCCTGGCACACCTGATTTATTCCCTGCCCTACGCGGTGCGCCTTATCATGGACGGCACCCGGGCAGTGGGTATTGCGCTGGAGGAGCAGGCCCGGGTGCTGGGGGCCGGTCCCTTTCAGGCATTCAGAAGGACCACACTGCCAATGCTGGTCCCGGTGATACTGTCGGCAGTCAGCATGTCATACATTGTATCCTTTAGCCAGTATTTTCTGACGCTGCTTCTTGGAGGCGGCAGGATAAAGACATTTGCGGTTGTGATGGTACCCTATTTACAGAGCGGCAGCCGGAATATTGCTTGCGTATACAGCATTCTGTTCATGGGCATCACCCTGCTGGTATTTGCTGTGTTTGAACGGATCGCGGGGTATTGGACCGGACAGATGGCGGGAGGATATTATGAGTCTTAACATAGAAGATCTGAAGGTATCGCTTCAGAAAAAGGAGATACTGCACGGAATCAGCCTGGAAATACAGGAGGGAGAGTTTGTATCCCTCTTAGGAAAATCCGGCTGCGGAAAGACCACTCTGTTAAAATGTATAGCAGGTCTTTTGGAGCAGGAGAGCGGGGATATACGGATACAGGGAGCATCAGTGATGGACCGGCAGCCAAAGAATAGGGGAACGGTAATCGTGTTCCAGGATTTGCGGCTGTTTCCCCATATGACGGCGGAGAAAAATATCGCCTTTCCAATGGAACTTAAAAAGGTGCCGAAAAAGGAGCGGAAGGAGCGGGTGGAGGAACTGCTGCGGGCAGTGCAGCTTCCCGGATTCGGGAAGAGAAGAATGAGGGAGATGTCAGGGGGCCAGATGCAGAGAGTGGCCCTGGCCAGGGCTTTGGCGGCAGAACCCAGGGTACTGCTTCTGGACGAACCGTTTTCCGGCCTGGATGAGGGGCTGCGGACGGAGATGGCGCGGCTGGTAAGAAAACTCCATGAGGCGTGGAAAATTACAACCATTCTTGTCACCCACGACAAGGCGGAGGCTCTTCGCATGTCCGACCGAATTGCGCTGATGGAGGATGGGCAGATTCTTCAGTACGGTACTCCGGAGCAGATGTTCTGCCATCCAAAAACAAAAAAGGTGGCAGAGTACTTTGGAAAGGTAAATTATATTTCCGGGGAGGTGACAGGAGGCAGATTTGTCAGTCCTCTGTTTGAGAAAAGGACGGAATTGCCGGATGGAGCCTATGACGCCATGATACGTCCATACTCAGTGCGTCTTCAGGAGAAAGGAGATTATGCGGTGGAGGAGGTCACATTCATGGGGGAGATGACAGAGATAAGGGTAAGAGTGCCGGAGAAAATCTCTCCCGGCGGAAGCATTCTGTGCCAGAGGATGGAAGGTCCCGGCCGTCCCGGACGATTCCGGGCAGGCATGAAGGCCGGACTGGCCGTGGAAACAGAAGGAGCCGTGCTGTTTGGGCATGGTATGGCATGAGAGGAATGTGCCAGGAGGAAATATAGATGAAGAAAATTGTATTTGACTGTGACAATACCTTTGGAATAAAGAATTGCGATGTGGATGACGGGCTGGCCCTGATGTATTTGCTGGGAAGCAGGGAAGCCGAATTTCTGGGGGTCACTTCCACCTATGGCAACAGCAGCCTGGATGTGGTGCAGGAAGTGAATCTGCGGATGCTGGAAGAATTGGGACGCAGGGACATTCCCGTAAAAAGAGGCGGGGAGAAGAGAGGCTGTTACCAGAGCGAGGCTGCCGGTTTTCTGGCGGAAATGGCGGACCGCCATCCGGGGGAGCTGTCGATTCTTGCCACGGGTTCCCTGACAAACCTGAGAGGCGCCTATGAGAGGGACAGGTATTTCTTTGAAAAGGTAAAAGAGATTGTCCTGATGGGCGGAATCACAAGTCCCCTTGTATTTGATAAGAAGGTAATGAATGAGCTGAATTTTTCCTGTGACCCGCCGGCAACCAGGACCGTTCTCACAAAGGGACGGAATGTTTCCATAATGACAGGCAACAACTGCCTTAAGGTTTTATTTACAAAGCAGGAATACAGGGAACGGTTCTCAGGAAAAGAAAACAGGGCGGCAGCATATATCATGGAAAAAACAGATTATTGGTTCGGGTATAATGATGAGGATTACGGCATTCCCGGATTTTATAACTGGGATGTGACGGCCGCGGCTTATCTCATGCATCCGGAACTGTTTGAGGATGATGTAAAATGCCTGCGGGTGTCGGAGCAGGACCTGGAGACAGGGTATCTGGGAATGGATGGTGATGGGATGCGGGATGGAGCGGCAGCCGGAAAGAAAGGGGAAAGGTGTACCTGCAATCTGCCGGTCATCAGAGAGCCGGAGGCGTTTAAGGACAATATTTATGAGACATGGCTGAGCGTGCCCGGAATCAGGACCGGTGTCTGCAGACAAAATTAATTTAATCGAGCCGTCTTTGAAGGCTTCGCCTGCTCTTTCAGCCAACTTATACTTGTCTGCAAGTTAAAAGGACCCTTAAAATGAAAGGGTCCTTTGTGGGTGCGCCCGGCGGGCGCACGTTCTAACGGGTGAAAGTCCCTGACCCGCCCGGCAGTGGGAAGGGTGCAGCCAATGGCAAGGGCGTCATCGTGAGGTGGGGTCTGAAGGAAGCCGGAGGCAAACCACTGGCCTGTAAAAGTTGTCCGGATAGGCTGTGAAGCGTGGATGAGGTTGCCTAACAAACTAAAGTCCAATAACTGCACGGAACGCCAGCAGTAAACGGGGCAGGTATAAGTGGGAAAGAACGTGTGAGTACCCGGGGAGGTCTCACGGACGTGAAAGTGGCGATAAAACATTCGCTGTCACGGAGTAAAGCCTGCCGTGAGAAGTCAGCAGAGGTCATAGTACCGGGCGGTCGCAAACGCACCGGGAAGGACTGAACAGTAGGAGGTGTCGTTACCAAATGGAAACCGGACATGGAATTAAGTACAGACAACTTCATATTGAGGACTACCTGCGAGAGATACCTGCGGAACAGGGAAGGGAAACAGGAGAGTACGCCCATGAAAGGATTACCGGGAACCCCGACACCAACACGGACTTTCGGACGGACAACCTGCTAGATACGATTCTTAGAAGCGACAATCTAAATGCCGCCTATAAGAAGGTCAAAACGAACAAAGGCGTTGGTGGGATTGACGGAATGCAGGTGGATGAACTTCTACCCTACCTGAGAGAACACCAGTCCGAATTGGTCGAGCAGGTGAGGGAAGGCAAATACAAGCCAAACCCAGTCCGAAGGGTAGAAATACCCAAAGAGGAGAAAGGAAAAACAAGGAAACTGGGGATACCCACGGTGACTTCATACTGCACACCTCCCAACGATGTTTTGGAATGCTGCCTCCAGCTATACGGAAGGCAGCTGGTTTCAGGGTAAAGAAAACCTATGTATAAAGAGCTTTTATTGATTCCAGATTGGTATCATCGATCAATACCTCCCAAGGCCACCCGGGATGCTGCTTTTTGGCGGGGATCTTTCCCGCAGAGATGCCATAATAGATCTTTCCGGTGGATATGCCCAGCAGGCTGGCGGCTTCAGCAACAGAGATGCCTTGACGGTTTCTCTGGTAAGGGCCGGAAATAGCATGCTTGTAACGGATCCGTCTGACACCGGCATAAGTGAAGTTTTTTCCTTCCGGGGTGGTCAGGCCGTCCTGGTTCAGACAGTCGGCGATCTCGTAATCATCCATGGATGAAGCGAGATCACGGATGATGGTGATGGTATCATCCGTGTGCCGCCTGCGGTCCGCGCAGGGGAGGGGCTTTTTTAAGGATAAGTGTTCGACTCTGCAGCTGCGGAAACGGATGCCTATTGAAAAATCAGGACATCTTTTTTCTGACAGGACGGTGATATCTTCAATCAGGACACGTATAATGCGCTTCTTCTCCACTGGTGTTGAAGAGGGTGCGTTCCAGATCTCAGGGATCCTGCGGGCAAGGTCCAGGATGTCCTTTTCCTCTTCTTCGGAAGGGACCCAGGTTTTTTTTGAACGGTATGCAGCGTAATCCTGCTTTGCTTTTTCCAGATCCTTGAGCTTCTGGTCCCAATTCGCTTCCAGGGAACGGACAACGAGCCGGTTTTCCGGATCTGCAAGCATGAACTGCCTTTCTGCACGGTCTGCTTCGTAATGTGCCCGTTCGACTGCAAGGAGCCATTGCTTATCCGACATCCTGTCCGTGTCATTGATACTGTGCATCACCTTCAGGGAGATTTCCAGTTCCGAAGGCTTCATAATGGAGAGGATCTTATCGGATACAGCCTGGTCGAGGGGAACGGCAGGGACGGAGGAACAGGTGGCCTTGTTGCCGTGTTTCCAGCGGCCGACGCATTCGTACAGGGGGCGTATGCCGCCATTCCCGGTATAACGGACAGTCATGCGGCGGCCGCACTTGCCGCAGATCAGGAGTCCCGGGAGGAGGGGCGCATGACGCACTGGAAAGATGCAGGAAATATATCAACGAAGGATATGTCTGCGTGGTCAGCATGGATTTACAATCCTACTTTGACACGGTGAACCACAGCAAGCTGATAGAGGTGCTGTCGAGGACGGTGAAGGACGGGAGGGTAATCTCGCTGATACACAAGTACCTGAAAGCCGGAGTAATGGAGGACGGAGGATTTCACGCAGCGACCGAGGGCGTGCCGCAGGGAGGCCCGCTAAGTCCCTCGTGTGGAAATGTCATGCTGAATGAGTTGGACAAGGAACTGGAGAGCAGGGGACACAAGTATGTGAGGTATGCGGATGACTGCCTGATTCTGTGCAAAAGCAGGAAAAGCGCAGAGAGGACGATGGAAAACATTGTGCCATTCATCACAGGAAAACTGTTTCTGAAAGTCAATCTCCAGAAAACGACAGAGAGCCACGTCAGCAAGATAAAATACCTGGGCTACGGCTTTTACCGGCATAAAGGGAAATGCCGCGCATGAGGATACACCCGAAGTCGGTGGCAAAAATGAAGAACCGGATACGGGAGCTGACAACCAGAGGGAACAAATGGAGCAATCAGGAGAGGGAAGAAAAACGCCGAAGCTATGCAAGGGGATGGATTAACTATTATCGATATGCAGACATGAAAAGCCTGATGGAACAGACGGATGAGTGGCTGCGCCACAGAATCCGAGCGGTGTACTGGAAACAATGGAAGAAGGTACGCACAAGATATAAAATGTTGCGGGCGTTACATTTACCGGAGTGGAAGGTGCATGAGATGGCGAACTGCCGAAAGGGAGTGTGGAGAGCGGCGGGAATGCTCAACTCGGCACTCACCAAAAGAATCATAGTGGACAGACTTGGTTATCCCGATATGACTGCCCACTATCTGAAAGTCCGAGTAAACTATTGAACCGCGTAGTACCGAACGGTACGCTACGTGGTGTGGAAGGGGAGGTTAAAATCTCCCCTATCCGATTATTATAATCATTTTGCCAGTCTGGACGTCAGGAAGCTTAAGGACGCACCAAAAGTTTGGCGGCCGTCATGCGTTCCACAATCTCATACATGTTGGTGACGCTGCCAACCTGAAGCTTTTCGCTTAATCCATAGAAATTCAGGCAGGTTCCGCAGGTGAGAATCTCCACTCCCTGGGATTCCAGGGATTTCAAATCCTCCAGGTTGTCGGAACCTTCGCAGGAAAGATAGGCGCCGCTGTTATACAGAAGAATCGTTTCCGGCAGAGCGTCCTGCTGGGTAAGCGCGTAGACAAACCCCTTCATCAGAGCCTTTCCAAGTTCAGGGTCGCCGTGACCCATAAGGTTGGAGGACAGAACCACTGTCATGCCCTTTTTGCGGCTGTCCGGCTGGCAGGCCACTGGTTCCTCACCTGAATCATCCGCCGCACCGGAGACAGGGGTTACTCCCTGGCCAACTGCGATTTTTACGGAAAATTCATTATCGCTTATTTTCTCGGAAACAGCCGAAAGGCCTTTGCTGGCAGCCATCTTGCTCAGGTTCTGGACTGCAATCTCGTTGTCTACCAATACCTCAACCGTCTCTCCCGGATTGCAGGATTCCAATGCCTTCTTAGTGTCAATGACAGGTCTTGGGCACTGCTTTCCGCGTTCATCTAATTTCATGATTCGTATCCTCCTTAAATATGTATCTGATTCTTCCTATTCCCGGAAGTGTGCTTTGAAATTATCATCACATGTCTCTAATTATAGCAGGTTTGGAAGTGTATGCAAACGCTTTTGCCCCTTTACAGGGCCTGCATTTATTTTTTCTATAGTGAAAAGATAACTATATTTTTTATCTATACGGATGCGGTTCTGTTTCCTGTTTTCCGTACAGTTTATTCCGGTAAGTCTGCACGGGAGCCGCCCCGTCCGGAACCGTGTAAAAATAATTCAGGGCAGCCGGTTGTTGACTCCCACTTAACGGGAAAATCCGCTAAAAATCCGCAAACGGTTATTAATCGGGGGCATCGGAGCTGAGGCAGCTCTCGCGTTCCACCATATGGTATGGAAGTACGATTTTCATAGGAAGATGATGTCCTCCTTCAATCCTGTCGATCAGGATTTTTGCGGTCATCCGTCCCATTTCAGCCAGGGGAAGATGAATGGTAGTCAGCGTCGGGTCTAAGTATTGCCCCACATTGATATCGTCCATGCTGATAATGGATATATCTCCGGGGACAGTCAGCCCGAATTCCCTGATTGCGCGCATGGCTCCGATTGCGATAACATCATTGGAGCATAAACATGCCGTGGGGCTTAATCCGGATTTCAGAAGTTCGCCTGCCCCCAGATACCCGCCTTCCATGGAAATGGGGACAAGCTTTACACAGGATTCACGGCAGGGAATGCCATGCTCCTTCAGGGACGCGCAGTACCCCAGGAAAGGGACGCTATATCCGCGGCCGCCTATATAGGCAATTTGCCTGTGGCCTGACAGGATCAGGCGGTCTGCTGCATCGGAGGCAGCCCGTTGTCCGTCACAGACAATCTGGTCCAGGCCGGCGTCCAGATATTCAAAGCCCGTGTAGATGATATGCCGGGGAGTCCGTTGGGAAAGGTATTGCCCGGTGGAATCCGTGTCCGCAAGGCTGCTGCCGATTATGGCGATTCCGTCCACGCTGGAATTTGCCATCATGTCAAAAGCCGGGGGAAGGAAGCCGTCAAGGGAAGACAGGCTGTATTTCAAGCTGTAATCATGTATGCGTGCTTCCTCCTCCATGCCTTTCACCAGGACGGCGCGCGCCAGCTCGCTGCCAATGTCGGCAGCCTGGGCGAACAGGCATGCGATGGAGCGGCATGCATTACCGTTCTCGCGGACGGAATGCATTTTTAAATTCCGCGCATGAGCATTGGGGGTATAGCCGGTCCTCTGCGCGATTTCCAGTATTCTTTTCCGGACTTCCTTGCCTGCGGGGGACTTTCCGCTTTTATTGATTACGCGGGAGACCGTGGATACGGAAACTCCGGCTTCGGCAGCGATTTCTTTCAGTGTCATGGAATCTGCCTCCAGATGCCCTTATCTGCCAACAGCGGCGTACGTTTAATCATAATAACCTCCAGGAACATAAAAAACGCCGGAAGAAGCAGACTGTTTCAACAGTCCGGTGCGTCTTCGTGGCGTTTTATCCATTTTATTTTAATGTTGCTGCGTTCATTTCAAATCGTAAACAGACTTCTCTTGGAGAAGGACATGGTCTTCGTGACAATGATTGATTTAAGTATATAGAGCCTTATATGATTTGTCAATGGAAAGACCGGGAGTGTTTACCCGGTTTTCTTTTACGGTTGAAATAAAGGCGATAAGGTTCCGGGAAGAAGCAGGTATTGATGCCTGAAGCTGGGGGACTGCCGTGAGGAGGAGAATCCACATGTTAATTTTCATCCAGCTTGTCAAGCGCCTGGGCAATGTTGAACGCATGGTCGCCGATGCGCTCATAATCGGTCAGGATTTCCGAATACAGGATGGAAGTTTCCACATGACATTTCCCCTTTCTCATGCGCTCAATCTGGTTGGAACGGTACCGGGCTGTCCGCCTGTCAATGTCCTGTTCCAGAAGCAGAGCCTGTTCCGGAAGGGAGTCCTGCTCTGGCCGGGGTTTGGACTCAGCGATGCAGGCGCTGCAAATCAGGCGTACGGCGCCCATGCATGAGGTCCTCATATCGGCCAGCTCAGCAGATGCCTGGGAAGAAAGCTCCAGCCTGCGCTCCATCATGGTCCGGGCATAGCCCGCGATATTTGTTGCGTGGTCGCCAATGCGTTCCACATTTCCGATGATGGAGAACATGCGGTTAAGCGCATTTACCTCGGACGGGGAATTTTCCACGGCAAGTACCCTGGAAATCCTCCTGGACAGCCGGGCATTGTAAAGGTCAATCTCTTCCTCGCGTTTTTGAATCTGCTCCAATTCGTCCTCATCCCTATGCACGAACGCCAGAAAACTGGTTTCAACATTGGCGGCAGCCAGAGCAAGCATCTGACCGATGTCCTCATTCAGCTGCTTCCTTGCTATGACAGATACGCCAAGTACATGTTCAGAGGCCAGCAAATCCTCAAACCAGCGCTCATCATCCGTTGTATTCTGTGGCTTGTCCGGCAGAAGCTTTTCGGAAATCCGTGCAAGCTGCGTGCCGAAGGGCAGCAGAAGCAGGGTTGTAACAATGTTGAACAGGGTATGCACATTGGCAATCTGTGCCGCGGGATTATCCGGCGTGAACGAGGCCATCCACTGGGTAAAGGGTGACACCAGACAGACCAAAGTAAACACAGCTGTGCCAATGACATTGAATATCAGGTGAATCAGGGTGGTCCGTTTGGCGTCGCGGTTTGCCCCGATAGAGGCCAGGACAGCCGTGATGCAGGTGCCGATATTCTGACCGAACAGCACAAAGACCGCGCTGTCCAGTCCGATTAATCCGCTTACGGCCAGGGCCTGAAGAATACCAACGGATGCAGAAGAAGACTGGATGACAGCAGTAAAAGCAGCTCCTGCCAGAATCCCCAGAAAGGGATTGGAAAACTTTGTCATCAAATTGACAAAATGCCGGGAATCACGCAGCGGTATCATTGCGGCGCTCATCATTTCCATGCCAAGAAAGAGGATACCCAGACCCGCAATAATCCCTCCGGCAAACTGGACCTTTTTTTGCTTGACAAAAAGAATCAGAGCAACACCTGCAAATGCAATCAACGGCGCGACGGCCCCGATGTCCAGGGCTATGAGCTGCCCGGTCACGGTGGTTCCGATATTGGCACCCATGATGATCCAGACAGCCTGCTTAAGCGTCATGAGCTGGGAGTTGACGAAGCCCACCACCATGACGGTTGTGGCGGATGAGGACTGGATGATTGCCGTGATTCCGGCCCCCACGAACACGCCTAAAAACCGATTGGCAGTCAGGCGCTCCAGTATCTGCTTCATGCGGCTGCCGGCTGCGGCCTCCAGATTGGTGCTCATCATCTGCATCCCGTACAGAAATAACGCCAGCCCTCCCAGCAGACTGAAAAACGATTGAATACTCACAATGACTCCTCCTTTTACATGTTTGACAGTGTTGTGCGGAAAGAAAAAGGCATGACCCGCATCCATGTGAATGAATGCGGGTCATGCCTTTTTTTGAACATATGAAGTGTGGTTATGGTGAAAATTTGGTCATCGTCGTTGACGGTGGCGTCCATATGTATGTCATTTTCCTTCCGGTGTTTTATATATGGAAATATCCTGTCCTGCTGGAATTATATGAGGATAAAGGGACAATGTCAACGGGATGGGAGGAATATTAACGATACTTTAATGCAATATAATTACGCCTGGTGCTTTTCACTGCAGAGAAACAGAGGACGAGTTCACCAGCTCATCAATCGGAATCTGCTCAACCTCATGGAAATATTTCAGTATTAATTCCTGAAAATACTGTGTATAGGTGGAGAGGTAACGGTCCTTGTGATGAATCACGGATATCTGCTGAAGAAGGGGCATCGAATTCTGGTCCCGGTCCCAGGGCGGATTTGCAGGAATCACGGATGAAACCAAGTTTTATATGAATGAAAATGGAAATCCGAAACCCCTAACATTATATTCGGGGTATCCGACGGAGTGCTGGCTGTAAAAGGCATTAATTATTGATGGCTTTATTCGTTCCAATCACACCCAGGATGTAACTGCTCAGCAGGAAACCGGCGCCGGCGCACACAGCCATGATGAGAAATACAATGCGGTAGCCGCTGATACCCGGATTGCGGTCCAGAATGTTTCCGTAGACGGAGTACAGAAATGCGCCCGGCAGATAACCGATGAAGGAACCCAGCGACATGGCGGAGCCGGTTATCTCCCTGGGAACATTGATTTCGTCCATGGGTGCGAAGAATATGGCGCGCATGCTGAATACACAGGCGCCGATGCTGAGGGTCATGAGCATGCCGAAGTATACGTTCATGCTGCTGTGAGGCAGGAAAGCGAAGACAGTCAGGGCCGCCCCTGTAATTACGAATACGACCCGAAGATATCTGGTTGCTGAATGGAAGACCTTGTCGGTGAGATAGCCGCCGACAGGGCCTCCCAGCATTTTAAGGGCATATTGGTTGATGATTCCGTAGGCGCCTGCCAGGACAGCGGGCATGGCATAAAGGTCCTTGAGGAAGGGAATGAAATATGTAAGTCCGCAGTAAACACAGTAGACGGCAAATACATTAAATGATACCAGCCAGATGTTCCTGTTCTTAAGGGCGAGCATGACATTATCCATGGCAGCCTTGTTTTTGCTTACCTTTTCACCGGCAGCATTGACAGCCTTAATCTCATCCGGTTCAAGAAGGAAATAGGCGATGATGCCGATTACCATGGGAACGGCTGAGTAAAAGAGAATGGCTGCCTTCAGGCTGGCGGCATTGCTCCCTATTAATGCGAAGACACCCAGTGCGCCAAAGGCAATGATGGTATCCACAAGCCCGCGTCCGGCTTCCATGATTCCGAACATGCGCCCCTGCTCTTCCTCTGTTCCCAGAAGCCGGACCGCCTTCAACATGGTGGGCCAGTAGAGCATGTCCGCGCAGACGGCAAGACCGCAGTTGATTAACAGAAAGAGCCAGTACGGCGGGAAGGCGGAAAGACCGATGCCCAGTAATCCGATACCCAGCAGGGACATGGGAATCATGATTTTTTTAGATACCCGGTCCGTAAGATAGATGGAAATCAGGAATCCGAAGGTGGAAATCAGCCCTGCCACGCTCATGGCCGTACCAATCTGTGTGTGGGACAGCCCCATGAATTCCTGCATGGGAACATAGAACGCGTCCTTTAAGCATCCCAGCTTATAAATGGTCCCGGCGCCCAATACCAATGTACCAAATGAAATCCATTTCTTTGATTGACTGTTGTCTGCATTTGTTTTCATTTTTTCATCTCCTCATTATATTTACCATTTGTTTCCGTACTCTTAGTATATGTGACGAAATGAGCTGAGTCAAGCTAAGATGAGTTAAAACGAGCTGTTTTGTGGAATATATACGAAAATAAATAAGTTAATTTGTGGCGTTTTGCGGAGAAAAATAGTTGAATGATGTGCTTACATGTGCTAAAATAAGTTAAACTAAGCAAAACCAGAGGTGAGCAGGGAAACAAAACAGAAAGGAGCGTTTGCGGATGCTGGCAGAACAACGGTATCAAAAGATAATAAGCCTGATGCAGACAGACGGAAGCGTCAGGGTCGCGGATTTAAAAAAGAAGATGGGAGTCTCTCCTGAAACAGTCCGCAGGGACCTGGAGAACATGGAAGCCCTTGGACTGATACGCCGTACAAGGGGAGGGGCTTTTCTGGCGGATAGGGAAAATATGCCTGGGGAGCAGAACATCCAATACCAGAATTTTTCAGCCAGGGAAAGGGAAAACCTGGAGAGCAAGGTGGAGATTGCAGAATTTGCGGTCCGTTTTATTAAGGAGGGTCAGTCCATAGCCCTGGACTCCGGAACCACTTCCTATGAGCTGGCCCGCGCCATAAAGAGGACATTCCGTTCACTGACCGTGGTCACCAATTCCATTGCTATTTTAAATGAACTGGCTGATGCAAAGGGAATCACACTCATTGCAACGGGCGGCGTATACCGCCCTGAGGAGCTGGCCTTTGTGTCTGATATTGCAGGCATGATATTTTCCAAATTAAGCATCAACTTATTTTTTCTGACCACCTGCGGCATTTCGGTTGACCGGGGAATCACCTACCAGCGTATGGATGAAATCATTGTGCAGGAAAAGATGATGGAGGCCTCAGACCAGACCATTGTCATTGCGGACAGTACCAAGCTGGGCGTGAATTCACTGGTAAAGATGTGCGACATCGACCGGGTGGGGATGATTATTACGGATTCCGAGGCAGCAAAGGAGCAGATACAGCCCTTTGAACAGGCAGGCATCAGGGTCGAGAAACCGGAAAAACAGGGGGATAAAGGTCATGGAGCAAAATAAGGTAAGTGTATTGCTGGTATCGGTGGACGCATTGAAGCCGGAGTTTGTTTTTGAACAGGAACGTCTGGGAATCAGCCTTCCTAATATAAGTAAATATTTTGTGGAGAATGGTACCTTTGCAGGCCAGGGCGTGCAGAGTGTGTTTCCTACCTTTACCTATCCCTGCCACCAGAGCATCATCACAGGTACCAATCCCGCTGTCCACGGCATATATAACAATGGAATATTTGACCCCATGGAGGAGCATATGGGAGCATGGCATTGGTTTACCAGCAGAAAAGTGGAAAATCTGTGGGAGGCTGCCGGAAAACACGGATATCTGTCTGCCAGCGTGGCATTTCCCACATCAGTGGCTGCCGGGGGAGATTTTATGGCGCCGGAATTCTGGTGGGATGGAACAGAGCTGGACAGCCGGTTTATCGACGCCATGTCCGTGCCGCAGGGCATGGTTCTGGAGATGGAGGAGGAAATTGGAAGGTATGCAGGAGGCCTGGACCTGACGGAAGCCGGGGACAGGCAGCGGTACAAGGCAGCCATGTGGGTATTGGACCATAAGCTGGCGCCCAGGGTAAAGGAACAGCCTTTTTTCATGTCAGCCTACTTTGCGTCCTTTGACGAGATGGCCCATGAGTATGGGGTATACAGCAAAGAGGCTGCCCATGCGGTTGAGGCCATTGACAGAATGCTGGGAGACTTGGTTGAGAAGGTACATGGAATAACGGATGACCAGGCGGTTGTCTGCGTTGTTTCCGACCATGGGACACTGGACAATCGGTATAATATCCGGCCTAATGTGAAGCTGAGGGAAGCAGGGCTTATCACTACAGATGAAAATGGCAGGGTAACGGACTGGAAAGCCTGGTCCCAGCGTGCAGGGGGCATGTCTGAAATCCGGCTGAAGGACGGGCAGGATGAAGATGCCGGAAAAAAGCTGGAGCAGGTAATGAAGGAGCTGTCATCCAATCCGTATTTGGGCATTCTGGAGGTACTGGACCGGAAACAGGCCATAGAACGAGGCGGTTTCCCTCTGGCTGACTATGTGCTGGTCTCTCAAAAGGGATATGAAATACGGGACGATGTGCAGGGGGATTACTGTACGGAAAAACTGCACCAGAAAGCCCAGCATGGCTACTGTGAAAACTTCGAGGAAATGAGGGCGTCTTTCATGATAGAAGGATGCGGGATAGAACGGAAACACGATATAGGCTCCATGAAGCTGATTGACATAGCGCCTACTCTGGCAGCTGTCATGGGATTTCATATGCCGCAGGCAGAGGGAAGGAACCGGTTGGAGTGATGAAAACAGCAGAGGCAGTTCTGGGGAATCTGGCCGGCCTGCTGTGGGGAAACTGGATGCTGTTTGTATTGCTGGGGCTGGGCGTGTTTTATACCATTGCCACGGGCTGCATCCAGTTCAGGTCCATCCCCTGGATTATAAAGGAATTCTGCAAAAAAGAAGATAGAACAGAACCATCCCGGAACCATAAGGGAACCGTGTCCTCCGTCCAGGCTCTTTATATGGCAATCGCAAGCTGTGTGGGAAGCGGGAATATCGTGGGGGTTGCCACTGCATTGATTGGTGGAGGTCCGGGCGCCCTGTTCTGGATGTGGGCGGCTGCATTTTTAGGAATGGCCACCAAATATGCGGAAATCGTACTGGGTCTGGTGTTCCGTCAAAAAGGCGTGGACGGAAGCTATTACGGCGGTCCCATGTATTATATTGAAAAGGGACTCCATACACGGTGTCTGGGCGTGGCCGCGGCTGTCCTTCTGTTTTTCCAGAATGCAGGCGGAACCCTGATTCAGTCCAATACCATATCAGGCGCAGCCTATCAGGTGTTCGGGGTCCCGAAGCTGTGTACCGGTGTTGTATTGGCGGCTGCCATGATTTTTATCATTGGCGGAGGGTTGAAACGTCTGGCGGATACAGCCCAGAAAGTCGTGCCAATCATGGCGTCGCTGTATATTGTGGGAGGCGCTGTGGTGGTGTTTGCCAATCTGGAATCCATTCTGCCCATGCTGAACCGCATTTTCCGGGAAGCATGTTCCATGAAGGCGGGGATGGGGGCCGCGGCAGGGCTGACAATGAAGGAGGGCCATGCGGTTCGGCGTGGCCAGGGGACTGTATTCCAACGAGGCAGGCGAAGGTTCTGCGGCCGTCATCCATTTCCGCGGCCCAGGTAGACCATCCGGCCAGACAGGGCTTTACGGTGTGGCGGAGGTGCTGGTGGATACCATGGTTATATGCAGTACCACTGGCTTTTCCATCCTGGCAAGCGGTGTGCCCCTGGAAGGGGCAAATGCGGCATCCCTGGCAGCGGAGGCATT